>CALIFM010000146.1 GCA_938021685.1 uncultured Gammaproteobacteria bacterium
CTTGCCTTTACCCTCATCGCCCCACTGGGCACCTACCAGCACTACATTTTTTGCCATTTTAGTTTTCTAGGTTTGTTTTGATACCGCACTTATTTTGCCAAATAAAGCACAACTAAGCCTAGTGCGACGCAGCCGCCGCCAAATAATCGCAGCTGTTGCTCCGTCAAGTCATGCAATTGTGCTTGAAGTTGTTTAAACGCCGAAGGTGATGCGAAAGGCAGCAAGCCTTCCAGCACCAATACTAAGCCTAGCGCAGCAAATAAATAGCTCCAGTCCATCTATTAATAATAGTCTAGGCTGAAGCTTGTGGCTAGTTTTCTGGCTCAGATTTACGCAGGTATTGCATGAACTCTGAATTTGGATCCACCACAAAAAAATCGGATTTACTATTAAAGGCCTCTTGATAAGCATTCAAGCTTTTATAAAACTTAAAGAACTCTTTATCTTGAGTAAACGCTTCGGCATAAATCTTCGTTGCTTCTGCATCTCCAGTACCTTTAATTTGCTCAGATTCACGACGGGCTTCAGCCAATAGAATTTGCCGTTGTCGATCAGCGTCGGCACGAATGCGTTCAGCTGCCTCAGCACCTTTCGCGCGCAATTCTTTAGCTACCCTTTCGCGCTCTGCGCGCATTCGACTATATATAGTATCACTAATCGAAGGGTCATAATCGACGCGCTTCAAACGAACATCTAGCACCTCAAGCCCTAAACTTTTCGCCTCTTCGTCCATCGACTGCCGGACTAAATCCATGATTTCAATACGGTCGCCGGACACCACATCTTGCACCGACCGTTTACCCACCTCAACGCGAATTGCATCGTTTACTCGCTGTGATAAGCGCTGGCGAGCTGCTCGCTGCGAGCCATTTAAACGAATGTAGTACTCGCGCACGTCACGGATACGCCATTTCACAAATGAGTCAATCACCAAGTTCTTTTTCTCTTTCGTTAAGAAACTCTCAGGCTCAGCATCCATGGTTTGTACACGAGCATCAAATTTCTCAACGGTATTTACAAAAGGCATTTTCAAGTGCCAACCTGGTTTGTCATCTGAGCGAATAATTTCACCAAAACGGAACACGATCGCCTTTTCTCGCTCATCTACAGTGTAAAAAGCCAAGCTAAAAATAGCCAGTGCAATCAAAATGACGGCAATGCCGATTATTTTCATACCTCTCATCGTGTTGTACCTCGTGTAGTTGAGCGTGTAGAGCGCCCAGAGGAACCAATACCAAAATCGCTTGTCTGGCTACCTACACTGCTGTTTGTCGTTGCGGCCTGAGGACTACTAGTCGAGCGCTGAGCATTTCCACCAGTACTTGCACCACCGCTTTGAATCATTTTATCCAGTGGTAAATACATCACATTATTACTAGATGATTGGTCGATGACCATTTTGCTGGAACTGCCTAATACATTACTCATGGTATCAAGGTACATGCGATCACGCGTAACTTGCGGCGCCTTTTGGTATTCGGTACGCACTTGATCAAAGCGGTCTGCTTCACCTTGTGCATCCGCAATCACACTTGCTTTGTAACCTTCGGCTTCTTCTTTGATTCGCGCCGCTAAGCCTCGCGAGCGTGGGATGACGTCATTCCTATAAGCTTCGGCCAAGTTAATTAAACGCTGCTCGTCTTCACGTGCGCGCACTGCATCATCAAATGCGTCTTTGACTTGCTCTGGCGGTTGAGCATTTTGCATTTCCACTGAGCGAATATTAATGCCTGTCTCATAGCGATCCAGAATTTGCTGCAACAACAATTCCGTTTCAGCAGCAATTTGTTCGCGCCCTTCTGTAATCGCAAAGTCCATCGTATTATGGCCAACTACTTCACGTACAGCGCTTTCGGTTGCTTGACGCACGACTGTCTCGACTGATTCGCCCACATTAAACAATAAATCAGTCGCAGATTTGATATCAAACTGCACCGCAAACGCGATATCAATGATATTTTCATCTTCTGTCAGCATCAAGGCCTCTTGTGGCACCGTATTGCTTCCACTACGGGCGGCGCGATAGCCTACCTCGACCGTGTTCACGTTTTGTACATTAATAACATTAACAGAATCGATAGGTGAAGGAAAACGCCAATGCAAACCTGCGCCCGTGGTGCGGTGCTCTTCACCAAAACGCAGCTCAACACCTTGCTCGCCTTGGTTTACTTTGTAGAAACCACTAAAAAGCCAAAAGCCTAGAGCCACCACTGCAACCAAGCCCAGCATGCCCAAACTCATACTTGCACCAGGTAATTGGCTGTTTCTACCACCGCCATCACCGTCGCCACCACGACGACCGCCGCCACCTAATGATTTACTTAGGCGTTCTTTGGCATCTTTAAATACCTGATCTAAATCAGGCGGGCCTTGCTGGCCTCTCCGCTTATTGCCCCAAGGGTCGTTAGAGTCTTTGGGGTCTTTGTCTCCACCCGAACCGGGTTGATTCCAAGGCATGCTTTATCCTCAAATTGTAATTTACTAAATACGGCTTATTATACACCTACAATAAGTTGCTCTGGCGCTATACATGGCCAATAAACTATTACTGGGGGTAAAAAAAAGCGCTTCAACAGCTAAGGTTTATTTTATGCGCCCCGCTTGCCTTAAAGCCACAATAAATAGCTTAGGCTCTATCAGCACAGTTCATTGTATGGATAACCGCAAATAACTCCTGCATTTTTGCCTCATCTTTGATGCCTGGTTCAGCTTCAACGGTGCTTGCTAAGTCCAAATTAAAAACACCTGATTGCCTAGCAGCATCTGCCAAGGTGTTGGCTTGCAAACCACCAGCAAGAATTAAACGATCGTCATTCACCTGCCCCGCACGCTGCCAGTCAAAGTTTTGCCCTGTGCCGCCAACAGTGCCTTCTACGTAAGTATCCAATAATAGACCACTAGCGCTAGCATACTCTCTTGCTTTGGCGTCCAAATTAATACCCTCTTTCATGCGCAGCGCTTTGATATACGGCCGTTCAAACTGCTCACAAAATGTTGCTGATTCATTGCCATGAAATTGAATCGCATCAAACGGCGCAGCTGATAGTACTTGCTGCATATAATCTACACTGGGGTCAACAACCACAGCTACAACTTTCACAAACGCGCTGGCTGCTTGCACGACGTTAGCCGCATCTTCTAATCGCGCACTGCGTGGGCTTTTATCGTAAAAAATAAGGCCAATGGCATCCGCGCCCAGATCAGAGGCAAGGCGGACATCTTGTGCACGCGTCATGCCGCACACTTTAATTCTAACTCGGCTCATCGCTCATTCAAACAATCTAAATAGGCAGTTTACCAAAACCGAGGAGCCGCCGCAGCGCTAGGCAGGCCAAAATGTGAATCATATTTGATATGAGTTAAGTACAAACCGTGCGGCGGTGCTGTGACCCCACCTTGCGTGCGGTCCTTACTATCTAACACCGACTTAGCCCAAGCTACAGGGGCTTCTTGTGCACCAATTTTTGTTAATACACCCATGATATTGCGCACCATATGATGTAAAAAACCATTTGCATGAATATCAACCACCACCCAATCA
>CALIFM010000147.1 GCA_938021685.1 uncultured Gammaproteobacteria bacterium
ACCTAAAACCTAAAACCTAAAACCTAAACAGTATGCGCTCGAGATTAGCCAATCGCACATTGGTCAATGCAAAAAGCCTCGCATTGCGAGGCTTTTTGACAGAACATTACAAGTTAATCGTAGCCTGAAAAGCTCAGACCCGTCTACGTCCTACACAAAACATTTAATTAGCGTACTTGGCCATCATTTTTACGGCATCGTCGTACATAGCCTGACCAGGCAAGCCTTTGGAGTCCATCTCAGCAATCCAATCTGCGGCAAGCTTGTCGCCAATCTCTTTAAGCTTTGAAGTCTCGGCATCTGATAAGTTATGAATAGTATTATCAGTCGCTTTAGTAATATCGAGTGATCGCACATCTCCCTCATCCATAGCTCGCCCCGCCCAACCCGAGGCTTCAAGGCCAGAGTTGTCGTCAATGATCGCTTTAAGATCATCAGGGAGTTTGCCGTAGCTGTCTTTATTCATGCCCCAGATAAAAAACGTGTTGTAAAGGGCGTTGTCACCCGCAATCACAGTATGGCTGTCGGCAAGTTCATGTACTTTTAACGGTACAACTATTTCCCAGGGTATGACACCACCGTCAACGACACCTTTCGATAAATTCTCAGGGAATGCAGGTACTGGCATACCAACTGCGGCTGCACCAAGGCTCTCCAGTAGCTTGTTTGCCTGACGTGAAGGACCACGTAGCTTCAGCCCTTTAAAATCGTCCACTGATGTAATGGGATCACCTTTCTTATGAATAACACCTGGCCCGTGAACATGCACCGCTATGAGGTGAACATCGCTCATACGGGATTTAAGGTATTTGTCCGCAAATTCCCAGGCAGCTTTAGAAGATGCCTCTGCGCTATTAGTCGTTATAAAAGGCAGTTCAAATGCTTCAGCTTCAGGAAAACGCCCTGGCGTATAAGCGGGTAGCGCCCAACCGCCATCGATAACACCATCGCGGATTTGGTCATAAAGCGCAGGCGGTTTACCTCCGAGTTGCATTCCAGGATAAAGCTCAACTTTTATACGACCACCGCTCTCAGCCATAATTTTTTCGGCCCAAGGCGCCATAAAACCTGACGGTACCGCACTCTTTGGAGAAACAAAATGCTGAAATCTTAAAGTTACCTCTTGCGCAATGACCTGCCCTGCTCCCAACATAGCCATGGCTGCCAATATAATCAGTTTCTTCACTAAACCCTCCAAAATCAATATCCCGCAACACAGGAAATATAATGCTTATAATTAAACACGACTGGTTTACTAAAAACCAAGTCTACGATACATTACAGAAGAAAAATAGTGCCACCTTTGCTTGTAACTTAATCAAAACGGGTAAGGCTTTAAACCTCTAACGCTCCGGAAGAACATTGCTCAGGCAAACAAAACTGACTAGCTAAGTCAGTGTATATGGTAGCCCTATAGGTGGCCCTAAATCCTGCCTAATGGGGTTGAGATCATCCGGTCGTCATATAGGGCTGTAACTATTTTGCATATTGATTTCTAGAGCGATATTGTGCCCAGCGTTAGCATGCCAGTTTGGTAATGGAACCAAGCGCCCCAGATTCTTCGTACTACAAAGGTGTAAATCTTGATAATTCAAATAAACGGTAATATTTCGGCGGTTTTTAACTGTTTTAGCTTGTATTATTAAAACCACAAGGATCGAATACAACAGGGATCGTTCAAGATTTCGCACCAGTGCACAATATAGAAAACCTGATGGCATTTAGTTAAATGTGTTGATTTGCCAGCTAGAAATTCAGGATTGGTTCTCTAAACGAGCCAAATATAATTTCTATAATTAACTGGTTCGCAGCTGGTCGGCAACCACTGCATAGGTAACAAATACTGAACGTAAATGCCCTTTAGAAGTTGCAAGAGATTGTTTGCCCTTAGGTAAGTACTGAGAGTTTGCTTACGTTTCCGAGCAACACACCTATAGGCTTATCAGAATTTAAGAGATCCGAGTTGATGAATAAATTGCTGTTAGTGATGCTGATGCCCCTGACAATCGCTGCATGCGATTCTGGAGAAAACGGGCTTTTTCAAGATAGCAATGTCCCAGCGATTGACTTACCCACTGCGCCCGAAGCCTCATTTACGCAAGCGCCCGTCGTTCCGCCTGCATCATTTGTATCGCAGGTAGTCTCAAACCCAACGGTGCTGGAGACCGCACCTGATGTAAACCTTGAGCTCCGACCCGCTCCAGAACCAACACCAGAGACTGTGGCTCCTCCACAAGTCAGGCCAGAACCTGAGCCAGAACCTGAGCCAGAACCTGAGCCAGAACCTGAGCCAGAACCTGAGCCAGAACCTGCACCTGCACCTGCACCTGCACCTGCACCTGCACCTGCACCTGCACCTGCACCTGCACCTGCACCTGAGCCTGAGCCTGCACCTGAGCCTGCACCTGAGCCTGCACCTGCACCTGAGCCTGCACCTGAGCCTGCACCTGCACCTGAGCCAGAACCTGCACCAGAACCTGCACCAGAACCTGCACCAGAACCTGCACCAGAACCTGCACCAGAACCTGCACCAGAACCAGAACCTGCACCAGAACCTGCACCAGAACCTGCACCAGAACCTGCACCAGAACCAATTGCAGAAGTAGAGCCTCTTGTACAACCAACATCTGGCATTGATGAGAACTTGGCCGTCTACGAAACAGACGGATATGATGTTACGAACGTAATACGTGTTGATCTACGCACCGTTACCACACCTGGGATATGTGTAATAGGTGATCAATCAGGCTGTACGCTCTCCGATGTGATTGCCGACACCAATCGTGAAGATGACTTTAAGGTGGAAATTCCCGTACATTTCAGCTCAGATGATTTCCCTGTCGACGGCACGGTAAGCAATGCTGAGCTGCGACAGCGCGGTGGTGGGTCGCGTCTTGGTGCTCAAAAATCATTCCGAATAAAGCTAGACAGTAAAGATAACTTGTGGCGTGGAGAACGGCACCTGCAGATCAACAAGCACCCTTTTGAATCAAAGCGCATCAGAAATAAGATGTCATTTGATTTAATGCAGGAGGTGCCCAACCTGCCAAGCTTGCGCACGCAATTCATAAACCTGTGGATTGATGATGGACAAGGACCTGTCGATTATGGCTTGTTTACCCATATTGAACGTCCCGATGACCGCATGCTTACAAAACATGGTCTCGACCCGGACGGCGTTCTTTATAAAACCGAGTTTTTCAAGTTCACCAGAGACGATCTGGTGAACATGCAAATTGACGCTGAAGGCGCTCCATTGGATAAGGACACTTTTGAGCGTGCACTGAATATTGAAGAAGGCAAAGATCACCGTAAAGTCGTGGCGATGGTAGAAGCATTGAATGACCCGACTCGTTCGTTTGAATCTGCCTTTAACGAATATTTCGATTATGAAAACGTACTTTCGTGGGCAACAGTCAACCTGCTTGTAGGTAACCGCGATGCCATACGGCATAACTACCTGCTTTATTCACCAACCAATTCGAGCAAATTTTATATTTTGCCATGGGATTACGACGTCTCCTTTAGAGATGATGAAGAGCCTACAAATACGTTTGATCAGGCCTCTTTAAAGGACCGTTTACTATTCGGCTATGCACGGGGTGAGAAAAACGTGCTGCTATCGGGCTTCTACAGGCTGCCTGGCATACACCAAGCAATAGTGAACCATGCTACCTTGTTGAGAAATGGTCCATTTTCAGATGCCAATGTAGCCGAAGTTGCTACTCGTTATCTCGCTCTGGTAGAACCATTCATGGAACGTGAGCCTGATAGTATTCATAACCCTTGGTTTTCAACCAAAATAGACGACTTTAGCGAGAGCATCGCAGCAAATGACCTGGCATTGAGAAACACTTTCCGTATTCCGATGGCGCCAACATTACACGACCCTGTTTTAGAAAACGGGGAGTGGATTTTTCGCTGGGACCCTGCTTTTGAAGTCACCGGTAATACACTCACTTATGATCTTCAAGTAGCGTCGTCACCTTCATTCGAACCTGAGTCAATTCTTTTTCAAGTTGATGGGCTTGCCAATAACAGCAACGTATTAGAACACAGGGTCAGCCGCTTCTTGATAAACAGTGGTGAGCGCTACTTACGAGTCATAGCGCGAGCAGCAAGTGATCCTGTGCGTTTTTGGCAAATACCAGCCAATGATATAGAACTAAGCGACGGCTCAGAGCTGCGAGGTGGTCTCACTTTCCAGGTGCCATAGGGCCATCGCTCATCGTCAATGCTTTAACTTAAGCATTACTTCAACATGCCCTTGCAGCTCAAGCACCGAAAAACCCTTGTTGGCTCGATGTTTGGACGAAGAATCTGGTCAAAGTGAGGGTGTGTTTGTGCCTATCAAGCTGCTTCATCAAACCATCGCCGACTCATCCTCTAAATTCGAGTCGATCCTTTACCCAAGTAATCGCAGTTACATACAACCTCTTACGAAGAATTTTTTTTAAGTACAAGCCCCTATAAAAATCTCGCACTTAAGACTCTCGCTAGGCATCACCGTTTCTTTTATTCGGTTATCGCTAGATACTGCGTAATAGATGAAATTGAACCCACTCTTATTTGGCTCAGCCTAAAGCCTTAAAGGTTGTATGTGTGACGCAATAGACTGACTGGCAACTGTCAATCCCTTACAGTTGAACATCGTGTTTAAATATCTGAAAAATGTTGACTACGTCTCATAATGAACGGCAATGCTACACAAGCACTTGGGTAGGCACAATGAGAATAACGAAGCGGGTCAACACTCGAGCGCTCCAAAAAACGCTCATTAAAGAATCAAAAAACCACCTAGCACCATTCTT
>CALIFM010000148.1 GCA_938021685.1 uncultured Gammaproteobacteria bacterium
CCGCCACCCCTACACCCGCATAGAATACCTGCAACAAGACATCGGCAAAACCCGCCAAACCGCCGCGCGCTATTTAAACGCACTCAGCAGCACCACCAACCCCTTGCTTAAAAAACACACCATCGGCCGCGATGTCTATTACATCAACACCCGCTTGGTCGATTTACTCGCCGCAGTTTCAAACCCACATCCATTGGCTAACTTTGGACTACCCCCGTAATCCAGATATTAGCAGTAAGCTCGTCTGTATCCCCAAACCTCCATCACCCTCCCAAACCACTTATGAACCACAACGAACTGTACGACCAATTTGATTCCATTGAAGCCATCCAAGACTACAGGGCCAACGCCAGCAGCTTAGACGGCGAAACCCTTATTTTTGAGGCTAAGGGTGCTCATTATGATGTTAAACAACAGCAGTTCGCAATATTATTTGGCAAGGATAACAAGAAAAAGCTTGCCAAAGAAATCTGCGCCTTCGCTAACACGGAAGGCGGCGTGTTGTGCTTTCATAAAGGTAAGCCTAGTAGTAACAACAACAATAGATCAATTGTCCCATTTAGTGAAGAAGAAGCAAACACCTTTTACGGTAAGTTTGAAGACTGGCTAAAAACCGCTTTAAACCCGCTGCTCAGCGGAGCTGATCTAAAAATTTGCGATAATGCGTTGCTGTTTAAAATTCCTAAAAGCGACATTAAACCGCACAAAACCACCGGCTCAGGCAATGAAGGGTATTTCTTTCGCAATGTTACTCAGTCTGTACCCATGTCCAAAGAAATGATTGCACGGAGTCTGCAAAAAGGGGATGTATTTACCTTCACCAGTCAGTTAGAAATATGGCATCGAAAGATAAATCGCAATGATAAAACTTTTATGGATATCAGAGTAACCCTTAAAAACACCTCGCAAATTAGTGGAGCTCAGCCAAAAGTAAAACTAAGCCTATATTCAAACACCCGCCTGCCTCACTTTTTTGAAAGTAACGAAAATACTAAGGAATGTAACAATTTCGGTAAAGAGATTACCTCTATTGAAACAACTCATCAACTTTACTGCGAAACTGCGATAATCACTCCTCGATATCCAGAAAATCAATTGCACCCTGATAGCAGTTTATCCATAGAATACGATCTTCCCCGCCATTGCTTTGCCACAACGGATAATCTTGAAGTGCCACGCTATTTATTAGCTACGCTCGAGTGCTGTTTTGAAGACTCATTACCCATTAAAGAAGTGTTCTTGTTAGACACTCTTTGTCATGAATGTAAACAGCCTTCATATACTGCATATAAAGCTAAAACGATATATCACGACCATATCGACAAGCTTGAAAACCTTGCTAATCGATTGAACATCCTAGAAAATTCATAGATGCTTGCCACAATTAGCCATCAATAAGCAGCTTAATCTTCCTAAAGTAGTTAATAAGCAATAAACCCTGCCGTGCGGGCCTAAACCTCCGTCACATACCCCCGCTTGCGGTCCTTCGGCAGCACGATATAACTCAAATACGGGTTCCTTTTCCACCAATCAAAATGACACACCTTGCTGCAAAAGCTAAAGCCAATATGCACCGGCTTGTTGCAGCAATGGCAATGCCCGTCCGCCAGCGGCGCCAGGCTGGTGCGCTTGTCCGCCTCGGTGGGGTTTAACCGCCGCCGGTGGCCGTTGTTCACCTCCTCATAAATCCGAAACGCCTTGCAGCTCAGCTCCTTGTTCTTCACCGAGCACAAAAACTGATACTCGCAGCCCTCGCACGGCGGCGGCGTCAGCGACTGCCCCGCCTGCGCCGTGCGCACCGCCTTGGCCGCCACCTTCTGCGCCGTCTTGCTCGCCGCGGCCTTGCCTGCCGCAGCCTTACTCATCACCGCCTTACTCTGCCCCACTTGTTCTACACTCATATTCACTCCAATCAATTAATCAAAAAATCCTGCCACAGCCTGCATAAGCAGGTCCTATGACTCTTCACCCGCCACAAACGGGCCTTATTCCTATTGCGCCCAACCACCCCATCACCACCGCTCATAATTTCACCTCTGCTAACGCTTAAAAGCCATCCACGACGGCCCCACGCAGTGGGCACGGCGCTTGTATTCGCCCCACGCTTGCTCTACGCTAAAGCGCATGAATAAAGCCCCAACGCCCCCCTGCAAAACCTGCGCCCAATACCGCCCGCTGGTCATCACCCTCATCGTCATCCTGCTGGCCCTCGGCCTCTGGGCCGCCAGCGGCGACGCCACCGCCAACAACAGCCCACCACCCCTCGCGCAATTAGCCCCCAAAGCCAAACCCAGCGCCTTACCGCACGTGCGGTAAACCGCACCCCGCCCCTCACGCCCGCCGCCGCCATTGCGGTTTGCACAAAGTTGTTTTACGCTTGTCACTATGAGTAACAACGCACCAGCCAAGCCTTTTAGCTTTAAAGCACTAGAACACCCCTTATTGGCTGCTTTAATCGCCATCATCTTGCTCGTAGGGGGCGCCTTAATCACAGACGACCCCCCCCGCCGCACCAGCCAAACCGCGCAAACCCCAACCCTGCTATGCAGCGGGTGCGATGCGGATCAGTTGCGCGCTTTTAATTTGGCGCAACAAGACTTGGCCGCGCAGCAAAGCATGGCGGAATCGACTAACAATCTGGTCAACCTGACCGACAAAGCCTTGCTTTTGTCGTGGTTCTCTTTGGTTTTGAGTATTGTTGGTGTGACCTTGGTAGGCTGGAACCTTGTTGCCACACGGGCCACTATTGCCGAGGCAAAAAAAGCAAATAGAATTGCAAAAGACAGTGCGGAAATGGTTAATCGTGCATGGCTTCAAATCACCGAAATGGGGAGAGATCCAAAACTTGATGATCAGTGGAAAGCTTGCGTTTTCAACCATGGAGTAACGCCCGCAATAAATGTAAAAATGAGCATTTACAATATCGTTAGCCTGCACGACAGTGAGCAACCCTTCAGCTTTGACTCGTTCACATTTAGCAGCGCTATGCAAAAGTATGATGAAGCGGCAATTGAATGGATGCCAGCTACTGTGTTTCCGAAACACAAACCTCTTGAAGTACCAATACCCTACCGACCTATTTATCGCACTAGCAAAAAGCCAAAAATATACTTGATCTGTAGCATTCAATACCAAACGCCCTATAACAAAACCGCCATTTTTCAAAGCAACTATATCTTCACCGTTGACACTACTAAAAGCGACCGGAAGCCCAATCTTTTTTTGCCGACTGGCATTAAAGACAACACCCGCCTTACAGAAATCACCTAAACAATGCTCACTCTGGCAACACGCTATTTGCCATGGCCGCGCAAGTGACGTACCACAACCAAGCAATAAACAATCGCGCTCCTGCAAAGCCGAGCTTTGCACTGCATCATCAGTTACCAGCCACACCATATGCGTCAACGAAGGCACAGGCTGGCAGCCTGCTTGCACCAGCAGCAATACATATGCTTGTCTAATGTTCAACAACTGCCTATCAATCACAATCCCCATCCCTAAGCAAATAACTCACCAACCACCCCACCAAACACCCACACAGCACCACGGCGATACTCACCGCCAACACGCCGCCCAGCATCATCAGCCCTAAACCCACGCTCACAAGCCCCCTCGCCACGCAGCAGGCGGCGACTTCGCAATTTCAAGCGCATCCACTGTTACCCCGCCCACACTAATCGGCATCGCTAGCTGAGCCTGCAAGTCCAAAATCGACAGCGCCGCCACGCCGCTAATTTGGTCGGCCAGCACCACCGCTTCGTCAATGCTGCACGGGTCGTCCACCAGCAGCACCACTTCCAAGCCCGCCAAGCTGCCCAGGTCGCCCTCCGGCTGCGCCACAAACACCTGCTTGCCCTCAAAGTCCACAAAGTCGCTGTACGCCTTGCGCGTCAGGTTCACCACCACCACGTCTGGCCACCGCCCCTGCGCCCGTTGCTGTGCCAATCTAAACATCCAGCGCAGCCGGGCTGTGCGCCCACTCCTCAACCCTTATGCTCATCTTTAAACCCCTCATCATTTCCATCAAACCATCCCATCGCCCAACATCACCCATGCCCATAAATTCACCCCTGTCCACGATAAAACCCCCAAAGTGGGCCGCACAGGGGGGGTTTATTCGTCCATTGCTAAACCTCATCGCCTTCACCCAAAAAATCACCCCTGCTGGCATGCGTGGCCCGCTGCGCGGGCTCAGCCTCGTCTTGCCAATTCACCACCGGGCGTTGCAGGTCGGCGCGCAATTTGCCGGGCAAACCGCCGCGGTAACGCCCGCTGCCTTTGCCCTCGCGCAAAATGCGCCGCAGCTCTTTAAATTCTTGCCGCGCGCGCTGGCGGCTGCTGCACTGGCTGGCCAGCTGTTTAGCGGCCTGCTGCATGTGTTCGCTGCGCGCGTCAAACGCTTGGTGATAAGGCGGCGGCGCCGTTTTGGCCCACGCCACCAGCTGCCCCACGCTGGGCATAAACGGGTTCACGTCTTTGCGCGCCGCCGCCATCATGCGCTGCACCTGCTCGCTGCGCTCAATGCCGTTTTCTTTAAACCCCAGCACCAGCTGCTTTTTAAACTCGCCCGCCCACGCATTCGGGTCGCCCTCCACCGCCGCCTTCCAAGCCGGCTTAATGTTCTTAAGCGCGGCAAAAATGCGGTTGACATACTCACTGGCATGCCTAGACGCAGCTTCCGTCTGCGAGGTCGCGCGCAAGCTCGTCGGCCCAGCGGGTGTCGGTGTGGTCAATCGCCCGTTTTGCGGGGTCAATTCGTTGATGTTTTTCATCATGGCCTCCATACTGCGGGCCACGGTTCAAGGCCCAGTTCTTCAAATAATGCGCAAACGACTTGTTCCAGCTGTGCGCGTCACGCTGCACTTGCTCAATGCTGTGGTGCAGCTTAAATTGCGCAAGCTGCGCCTCCAGCACCGCCTCGGTCACGCCCTGCGCTTTCAGCATCGCCGCTGCCTGCGGGTTTAAATGCGGCCGCCACTGGGCAAACATCGCAAACGGCCCATCGCTTTGCTTCGGGTTTTGGTTTGAGCTTTGCTCTAAGTCATCACCCAAGTCATCATTAAGGTCAGCGCCCTGACCCTCACCCAATCGGATCATGGTAGAAGGATTAATAATGGTATAAGGATATGTCGCATCCATTTCCGCCCCGTTTTCGGATGCATTTCCCGCCTCGCTCGCACCCATTTCCGCCGCCGCCTGTTTGTTAACCTGTTCACTCCCTACTGCTTCACACATTGTCTTGTCCTCATTGCAGCCCTTGTTATCGCCGCCCTTGCCACAGCGCACTGTTTTACTCCCAGCCTTATCCTCCTCACTCGTCGTCTCCCGCGCCACGTAATAGCTCTTGCCCAGCTCCGTCAGTCGGGTTAAGTCTTTCTTGCCCTTCTTGACATAATCAATCAGCCCCAAAGCTTGCAAAGCCTTCAGGTGCCGATAAACCGTGTCCGGCTTCATCGCAAACAAAGGGCTTAGCTCACTGGCAATCATTTGCCGCGCCGTCCAGTGGTAATACCCGCCCTCGTGCTGTTCCACGCACGCCCACCGCGACGAAGCCGCCGCCGCCACAATCGAAAAAACCAAAGCACAATGCCCATTGGTAATCCCCAATTCGGTCGCCGCACGTTGGTTCACATTCAAAACCCATCTCATGCCGCGCAGCGGCCCTCCACCCTGCTCACAACATGGCTTCTACTAAAGATAAAGCCCACGAATCGGGAAAAAGCCCCCGCCCATTGCGGGCGAGGCAAAGCTTCATCAAAGAGGAGAGATGAATCGTTTCTTGTTGCAAGATAGTTTTTAAGCAGCCTAAACCCAAACAGATCCATTAAATCTGCACTGAGCTCACTGCTAGCACTCAAAGGCGCCTCAAAAGCGCGACTGGAATGCCTTAAATCAAATTGCGTTGCTTTAATCATGCAAGCAGTTTAATACAATATGTATTGTTTGGTCAATACTAATTGTATTTTTGTATTTTATCAATACACCCTACAATGGAGCCATGCTAAAAGATGGTTTTAAATTGGCGAGAGCCGCCACGGGTTTATCGCAAGCGGAGTTTGGTGAACGCTGCGGCTGGGACCAAGGCCGCCAGTCGCATTATGAAACGGGCCGCCGCGAACCGGGCGAAGCCGAGATTAAACGCGCCGCTAAAGAAAGCGGGCTCAGCATTTCAGATATCTACGGCGAAACACAACCGACCGAGCGCGGCCTGCCCAAGGGAAAATACGAATTCATCCCTTACTACGACGTGCAATTCGCCGCCGGCAACGGCGTGGAAGACGACCACTACTCCGAAGTGAAAGACTTAGCCTTTCGCAAGTCATGGCTGGCCGAGCACGGCTTTAATCAAAACTGCTTGGTCATCGTTGAAGTGTCTGGTCATTCCATGCAGCCACGGCTACACAACGGCGACAAAGTACTGGTCGACACCGCCTGCACCGAAATCAAAGACGGCAAAATCTACGCGCTGTCTTACGGCAACCAACTCAAAATCAAGCGCCTAGAAATGCGCTACGATGAAGCCATGCTGATCCACTCCGACAACCCCTCCCCCGAATACACCACCGAAGTCGTCCCACCTGCCGACCTAGAGCACATCAAAATTGTCGGCCGCGTCGTGCATCTGGTTGCGGGTGGTGGGTTTTAGCTTTATGGCACACACAAAGCGCAGAGTATTAATGCACCAGTAAAAAACTGGCACAACAGCACGCTTTTACTAGCTTAAATAAGGCCTTCGTCAGTAAATGAATATCTCGATATCACCGCCCTCTTTATCGACAAGTTCAGTGGTTTGTGCATGCACAGGCAATGAAGCAGCCAGTCAACATAGTCTTAATCTACGATTAAAATCTAGATAGCTAAACGCGTCAAAAAGCACGCGCCCTCCACGGCAAACCTACCTTAGCAAACTAAGCAGGGATAAACCACTACCGCCGATATACCTATATCGAACCTCATGCTCTTAAAGGCACCTCCAGTAAAATCCAGCCACAAAAAAACCCCACATAACGGCAGGGTTTTCTTGGTTCGTTAAAGCTTATACAACTGGCATAAGCTGGCTTGCTGGCTTATATCACAACCACATCGCCAAGAAGATCAGTCGTAATCACTAAAGACTCTGGAGTGGATGGGCATACAAAATCAGCCGAAACTTCCACAACCTCACCCGGAGCCACAGTAGCCGGCAAAGCAGGCATCACCGTAGCTGGGTCTACAGGGTCGGGAGCAAGAGTCACAGCCGTCAACATAATCGGTACAGCTCCCATATTGGTTACCGGAACAGTAAAACTGTTCACAAGACCGTCACCACCAACTCCGATACATAAATTTAACGCTGGCTCTCCAACATCAAGCATGGCTTCCCTCATAGTAGTAGTAGTAGTAGTACCACCATCGGCACTGGCCTGTGCATGCTTCGGCAACGACGTCGCCACTACAATAGGTGCTGACCAAGCTGCGCCCTTAACTATCTTACGGCGAGTGGAAGAGTTTATTGTCGCTTCTTCATTTATTTCGTTTATTTTTTTCATATTTTTATATCCAGATCTATAAGTTTAATTA
>CALIFM010000149.1 GCA_938021685.1 uncultured Gammaproteobacteria bacterium
TTATCGTTTAAAGCAAAATCAGGAATATTATTTATCGTTTGGTTTGTTTGATTTAGACGAGCAACTTCATTTTGACAATCAAGTCTTTATTGATAAAAAGCCAGCGTTCTACAGTTTTGCTAATCAGACTCATGACCTTACTGAAGCACAAATATATGACTTATTTTCTGGCAAGGAATCATAGGCAAGTATAGTGTTAGCTATTAGGCATTAAAAAAGCGCACTAAAAAGTGCGCTTTTTTCTGGAAGTTAAATAACTTATACGAAGTCTTTATACTTGGCTAAGTGACGTACCGGCTTGCTCAGTGCGTCCTTTCGGAAGGGGTCGCCTAGCTCGCGGGTGACATAAATTTCAATCACGCAGGTTTTGCGCTCTTTCATTTGCAGATCAATGGCCTTTTTCAGTGCAGGACCGACTTCATCTAAGGTTTTTACTGTGATCGCTTCGGCGCCCATGGCCACCGCGATTTTATTGAAATCCTGGTCAGTTAGTTCAGCAGCTACAAAGCGACGATCGTAGAAATCTACTTGGTTTTTCTTTTCTGCACCCCACTGGCCGTTGTGGAACACCACTGCGGTAACAGGGATATCATGGCGCACGCAAGTCATGATTTCGGTCATGCTCATGGCCCACGCACCGTCGCCAGCATAAGCAATAGCAGGACGCTCAGGTGCGGCTTTTTTGGCGCCAATCATGGTAGGTAATGCGTAACCACAGTTACCCCAAGACATAGGTGCGAAAAAGCTGCGCGGCTCTTCAAAGCGTAAATAGCTGTTGGCAACAGAATTGATATTGCCGATATCGGTTGATACCATTGCCCGTGGTGGCATTGCTTCTTCTAGCTTACGCAAGACTTGGCGCGGTGAAGGATAGCCTGTGCCGTTGGCATCGTTCTCGGCCATCATGTCTAGGCTGAACTGGTCTTTCTCGTGGGTCCAGCCTGTTAGTTCTTCTTCCCAAGCTGCTTTTTCATCGGCAATTTTCTTGGCGCGTTCTTTTTTAGTAGCGTCGCAGGCAAGTTTCTTGCCGTCAAGACGTTCCGTCAATGCATCAGCTGACTCACCGGCGTCACCGCAGATACCGACGGAGATTTTCTTGACCAAGCCTAGCATCTTGTTGTCGGCATCAATTTGAATGATGTTGGCATCTTTCGGCCAATAATCCATGCCATGCTGCGGCAAGGTACCGAATGGGCCTAAGCGAGTGCCCAATGCAATGACGGTATCGGCTTCTGAAATCAAACGCATCGCGGCTTTTGAGCCTTGATAGCCCAGCGGGCCACACCATAAATCATGGCTGGCAGGGAATGAGTCGTTGTGCAGGTAGCTGTTGACCACCGGTGCACCTAGGCGCTCGGCCAGCTTCTTGGTTTGCTCGATGGCATCACCCATTACCACGCCACCACCTGCAACGATCACAGGGAATTTGGCCTTAGTAAGCATAGCCGCGGCTTCATCAAGCACGTTTTTGCCACCAGGGCCCCGTTCAAGGCGCATGGGTTGTGGGATTTCTACATCAATATCACCGTAGAAATAATCACGAGGAATGTTGAGTTGAGTCGGGCCCATTTCAGACATAGCACGATCAAAACAACGTGCAGTGTATTCCGCCATGCGAGCAGGGTTGTTGACGTGGCCCTGATATTTGACGTGTTCTTGAAACATCGGTAATTGATTGCCCTCTTGGAAACCGCCAAGGCCTGTGCCCATGGTGCCCGCTTCTGGGGTAATAATGACCACAGGAGTGTGTGCCCAAAAGGCCGCCGCGATGGCAGTGACGCAGTTTGAAATGCCGGGGCCATTTTGGCCAATGACCACGCCGTGGCGGCCACTGGCACGTGCATAGCCGTCGGCCATATGGGCGGCGCCTTGCTCATGCACAACGGGCACTAGTTCAATGCCTGCAGGTGCAAAAATGTCCATTGCATCCATAAATGCAGAACCCATGATGCCGAACATAGTAGTGACTTCATTGGCCACTAGGGTTTCGACAAACGCTTCACTTGGTGTCATTTTAGCCATGATTGTTTCTCCTTTGTTAGTTGTAAGTTAATACCCGCTGGTGGTATTAGTTGCTGTTTGTTTAATAATAGAATGGTTGATTAGGCCAGAGCATCCAAGGCAGGCACATAGTCATAGCCAAGATCTTCTGCAACGGCTTTTTCTGTCACTTTACCAGAAATCACATTGAGGCCATTACGTAAATGCTCGTCGTCTAACAGAGCTTGTTTATAGCCTTTATTAGCAATATTTATTGCATGTGGTAAAGTGACGTTGTTCAGCGCATAGGTTGAAGTGCGCGGCACGGCGCCGGGCATGTTGGCCACGCAATAATGCACCACGTCGTCCACTATATAGGTGGGCTCAGCGTGGGTGGTGGCTTTGGATGTTTCAAAGCAGCCGCCTTGGTCAATGGCTACGTCCACCACCACCGAACCTTTTTGCATCGCTTTGATCATTTCGCGAGTGACTAGCTTAGGAGCCTCAGCGCCTGGAATCAGCACGCCGCCTACTACGATGTCGGCTGATAATACATGCTCTTCAAGTGCAGCAGCGGTAGAATAAATGGCGTTTGTGCTGCGGCCAAATTGCTCCCAGTGGCTTTCTAGTACATTAGGGTTGCGGTCCAGCACCCATACATCAGCTCCCATGCCTACGGCGATGTGCGCTGCGTGGGTGCCGACTACGCCGCCGCCAATGATAGTGATTTTAGCTGGCGCCACGCCGGGTACGCCGCCAACCAATTTGCCCAAGCCACCTTGTGGTTGCTCTAAGTGGTGTGCGCCGGCTTGAATAGCTAAGCGTCCAGCAACTTTTGACATCGGGGCTAAAAGTGGTAACCCACCTTGGGGGGCGGTAACGGTTTCATAGGCAATGCACGCTGCGCCGCTGGCGATCAGGGCTTTTGTTTGCTCGGGGTTAGGTGCAAGGTGTAAGTAAGTGTAGAGAATTTGCCCTTCACGTAGCATGGCGCACTCAGCTGGTTGTGGCTCCTTTACCTTAACGATCATGTCTGCCTTGGCAAATATATCAGCCGCATCGTCAATAATGCTGGCACCGGATGATTTATAATCAGCGTCGCTGGCGCCAATGCCTGCACCGGCATTTTTCTGTACTACTACGCTATGGCCATTAGCCACCATTTCTTGCACGCTGCTTGGCGTCATACCTACGCGGTATTCATGGTTTTTTATTTCTTTTGGTACACCGACTAACATTGCATGATCCTCTTAAATCATTAACAAAATAAAAGGGCTTGCTATAGAGGCAAGCCCTAGAAAACTGAGCGCGACTAGGGTAGAACCCAGCGTGCGATTTTAGTAGTACCAGCAGCTAACTATTATTAGGCCAGTAATGCGATTTAATGGGGCCAGTTGCCGTTGCTTTGACGTATGGCGCTGCCTAGTGCATCAAAGCTTTTTATTTCTTAGTTTCAGTTTCAGTTTCTGACTCTGATTCTTGCATTGCCCCTTGTTCTGGAGCGCTCTCCTCGTTAGTGTGCTCGGCGTGCTGTGCCATGGCTTCTATTGCTACCGAGGTGGCGCGAGGAGGAACTACTTGGTAGTCGATTTGGTCTTCATCAGCCACACGCTCACGTTTCATGATAAACACCAAAGTGAGTAAGGCTAAGGCGCTGTGCATGATGATTAGGTAAATAAAGTAGCTGGATGAACCAGCTGCGTCCATAATAAAGCCAATCAGCAGCGGCCCGAGAATAGAGCCCAAGCCAAAAGTGAATACCAAAGTGCTGCTGGCAGCGACCATCTGGTCAACCTCTAAACGGTCGTTGGTGTGAGC
Source organism: uncultured Gammaproteobacteria bacterium (assembly GCA_938021685.1). GTDB lineage: Bacteria > Pseudomonadota > Gammaproteobacteria > Arenicellales > Poriferihabitantaceae > JAAELZ01. The sequence continues at coordinate 3,799 of CALIFM010000149.1, forward strand.
GATGGCGATGGAATACAGCGGTAAGTTAAGTGCGCCAAACAGGCCGTAAAGCAAAATAAACTGCGGGTGGCTTGGTCCAATACTGAGCAACAAGCCGCATACCAACGCTGCTGCCAAACTTGCAAGGCTGATGACCAAGCGTCGATCGAACAAATCAGACAGTTTGCCAAGCGGCCACTGTGAGAGTGCGCCGGCTGCGATCATGATACTCATGAACGAGGCGATATCGGTCGTATCCATGCCAGCATGCTTTGCATATACTGTGCCCATGGTAAAGATGGTGCCTTGCGTTATACCGATTAATATTAGCCCAGAGATGCCAGCAGGACAGATGCGGTATAGTTTGGCAAGGCTCATTGAGTCAGTGTGCTGCACATCAGGTACTTCGGTGCGGCTGATCAATAAAGGCACCAAGGCCAGCGACAGTAAGACAGATGCGATAATAAATAGGTTGTAGGCCGAAGGGTCGCCGAATTTAAAAAGCCATTGGCCGGCAGTGAGGCTACCAAACGTGACCACCATATAAATTGAAAACAAGCTGCCACGTGTAACATTTGTGGCGCGGGCATTTAGCCAGCTTTCGACCACCACATAAGCACCAGAAAAGCAAAAGCCAGTAACCACGCGCATTGCAAACCAAACGGGTTCAGATATAAACACTACTTGCAGTAAAATGGCGGTAGAGGCCATTGAAGCTAAGGCGGCGAAAACGCGGATATGGCCGACATTTTCAACGATCGATTTAGAAAACTTGGAGCCAAACATGTAACCGAGGAAATATCCCGCCATAATTAAGCCCATGGTGGTGGTACTAAACCCTTCGTGCGCGCCGCGCCAACCAATTAAAGTGCCTTGCAATCCGTTGCCGAGCA
>CALIFM010000150.1 GCA_938021685.1 uncultured Gammaproteobacteria bacterium
CATGACGTAAGCCTTCGTCCAACATCGCTTGCCACTTACGGTCGAAGTGGGCATGCATCTCTTCTCTTGTTTCGAAGTTTGCCCCATCAGCAGCATACAAAGACATGTTCAAGCCAAGAGCCAGTAGCAGTGCGCTTAGCCAGAGCCAAATGGCTTTACTCCGCTTTGCTTGGCTGCAAGAAGGGCCAAGTGGTGATTTGATTGCCATATATAATAAGATAATGTTTTAAGGCAATCCCTGCACTATTCGATTGGCTTCCAGCAATGCTGCATGCAGATTGCGGCTGGCGACTGCGTCGCCGATGTACAGTAAATTAAATTGCCCTGTGGGCTTGTGATTAGGCAACACAGTACTAGCTTGTATCAGAGCGGATTGCTTGATGTCACCCTCATTGCCTGATTGCGGCAATAATTCATGGTAGAGATCATTCATCGCTTCGCTGGCATTTTGTACCACCACCGTGCTCACCGTTTCAATATGGGTGTCGCCGCTTAGGGTGTTGCGTAGACGGGCTTCATACTGGTCGCGACTAGGGATAATTTGTGTAATCTCTAGGTTGGGCTTAAATATCACTGTTTGTTGATATAAAGCACGCAATGCAACTGATTGTGTGGTCGGGCCCAACTCTGTAAGCGGTTCGGTATCCGGTGTTATGAACAGCAGTTTTTCAGCGCTTTGTGCTAATACCTCGGCGGTGACGGCGCCAGCGTGATTGCCATTTTCATCCCACAGTAGTATTCGGCCTGCCAAGGTCTGCGGTGGAGCGTTACCAGATAGCACATCCCATGCATTAATGGCGTGCTGTGCACCTTCGCAGTTAAGCGGCGCTGGCCAGCCACCAGTGGCAACAAGAACTAAATCGGGTGCAAGTTCAATGACATCATTTTTCTCGGCGTATACCCCTATATGCTGCCTAATTGGTAGGGCATTCACTTCATCAATTAACCACTGCATCACGCTGGCCATTTGCCGCCGTGTTTGCCCCTTGCAGGCCATGCGTAGTTGTCCGCCTAATTGGTCGGTAGCTTCAAATAGATGTACTGTATGGCCACGCTCAGCCGCTAATCGTGCAGCCTCCATGCCAGCTGGCCCACCGCCGATGATGACGATTGTTTGGGCCGCATCAGTTTGATGTAAAGCCGGGCGGTGATACAGCTGCGTTTCGCGTCCCGTGACGGCGTTGTGGCCGCAGATGGCATGCTTGCCTTGATTGACACGATCAAAACACATACCCATGCCCACGCAGGGGCGAATGCGCTGCTCCTGTTGGTCACTAATTTTTTGCACTATATAAGGGTCGGCGATGTGCGCGCGAGTCATGCCGACTAAATCGACCATATTATGTTTGATAGCGTGTCGGGCGGTAGCAAGATCATTGATGCCGCCAGCATGTAATACAGGCAGATCTGTTGCGTTACGCAGTTGTTGCGCGGCTTCTAAGCCGGTTGCAGACGTTAAACCCATCGGTGGCACCCAACCGGCTAGGCCGAGGTCATCATAGGGCGCACCCACCATCACGTTGAGCAAGTCGACTTGACCACTGTCTTGCAGGCGCTGCGCCGTTTCAGTGCCCTGTTGTAAGCTCAGACCACCATCTAGTTGCTCGTCAGCGGTTAGGCGTGTGCTGATGATGAGATCATCGCCCACTGCTTGGCGAATTGCATCTAGCACCTCAAGCGTGAAACGCAATCTGTTTTCAAGAGTGCCCCCATATTCGTCATTACGCTGATTAATCAATGGAGATAAGAACTGGCCCAGCAAGTGGCTATGTAGCAGCAATTCGATGCCGTCAAAGCCGCCTTGTTGGCAACGCTTTGCGGCTTGCACAAAAGCAGCGGAGGTGCGGCGGATGTCGTGTTGATCCATTACTTTAGGCGTAGCGCGGTGCGCGCGTTCACGTATTGATGAAGGCCCAATGACTGGCAACCAATCGGCATCATCCCAGCTTGTACGTCGACCCATGTGGGTGATTTGGCACATCACGGCTGCGCCATGGCTTTTTACGCCTTCGGTGAGAGCTTCAAACCACGGTAAGATACGGTCATTGCCGGCATATAGTTGGCCGAACACAGAGGGGCTGTCCGGCGCGATGTTGGTAGAACCGCCAATCATGGTGAGTGCCACGCCGCCTTTGGCTTTAGTTTCGTGATAGAGGCGGTACCGCTCCTTTGGCAGGCCATCTTCGGCAAAGGCTGGTGCATGTGCGGTGCTGACTACACGATTTCGCAGCTGGATATGACGGAGCTTAAGCGGTTGTAGTAGTGGGTCTTTTGAAGAGGTAGTTGCCTTGCTCATAAGGAATAAGCGATAGCTATTGCTGGTTCAGGTATCGCTGTTTAGCGCCGCGTACCGCTTTGGGATTTTTGGGCTTGTGGTTAAGAATGTACATGCTAAGTATTTCTTGTACGACTATTTCTGGTTGGTGCTTGAGTAATAGTTCGGGTAAGAATTGGCCTAATGCGCGGTAATAGTACACTTCTTTGGCGTGAGCGCTTAAATAGGGTAGCATCTTTTCTGAAAATGAATCCCCTAGCATAAATAGGGTGTTCAACTTACCGGCGTTGTTGCTAAATTGGCGTACATTAAGGCGCTTACCATCCCCGTAAAACTCAGGTTTCAAGGGGGGCATTGTAAGATGGTCAATGCCTTCATTTTGGTAACGACTGTTGGTGCCATAGCGCTGATTGTTTAATGCATGCATTATTACATTGATGTCGTTTGGGTGTTCATGTGGACGAAGGCCGGCCATCATTAAAAAATTGTGATGCCACCATTGATTGTCTATTTCTTGCCGAAACTCTTCTAGCTTAAGTACATTCAGTTTATGCTGTGGATAATATTGATTCAGCGCTTGGCCTAATGCTTCATAAGCATAAAATGCGCCTAAGAAATTCCAATGGAAATCGGTTTTGTAATACACGGGTGTGCTTTGCTTAGTGCGGCCTTTGGTCATAGCTGTTTGCAAATCTATCACAGGCACATCACTGTGCTTTTGTAAGTACTGTATTAGCTGAGTGTGACGTGATGGTTGCTGTAATTTCGAGCTGACCTTACGGATCCGTGGTGGTAGCTTTTCAGGGTAGATCATTGCCTTGGTGGGGGCCAATGCGAAGATATAATCCATGCCGTGCTGCTTCAGCCAATAATAGCGATCTTCTAGCACTATTTGCCAGGCTTTTAATTCAGCTTCGGAGAACGGGACTAGGCCCATATAGTCGGTGATATTGTCAAATGAGCGCGTGACATTGCCTTGTACGCGGCGCTCGCCATACCCTTCAAAGTACCAACCGTCTTCACCTAGAATTGTTTTGGCATTGGGCGTAAAACCTAAGCCGAATATTTTTGCTTTGGCGTCTTTATTGATAAGCGATTCACGCAATGGTAGATGGCGTAAGTGTAATTCTTCTAAGCTTTGCCGTTGCAAAGCTAAGTTGTGGAGTTGTTGAGCGTTACTTACTTTGTTTGTATAGTAGGCTTGTATGTCAGTCCAGAGAGGCTTAGAAAATGCCAGCAAAAAACCGTAAATCATAGTGCCTAACACGCTACCAGTCACTAATAGAGAAGCCAGTTGGTGGCGGTTATGAGCCTCTAGGTGGTTAAAATTGGTCAATAGTTTGCTCAACCCGAGTACACCTGTGAGGGCAATTGCTAAAGAATTGATAATGCTAAGGACCAAAGTTTGGTCAGATAGGCTATACGCTTTCCACGAGGCAATTGCGCTGCAAAACAATATGAATAACAAAAATGATGATGCATCATGGCTGCGTGTATTGCGCCCTATCAATAAAAAGAGTAACAGCGAAAGGCCTAAGGCCACCATGCGAAGATTGTTCAGGCCGTATACGGGTATCAGGTTTTTGCCAATAAATACTTTAGGATCGCTGCCTTCACTATATATACGCAGACCACGGTCATCAATGAGGCAATTGGCTTGTACGCATTGAAGCAGGTGCCTTTTCAAGTCAGTTGCATTCATCTGGTGGCTAATCCCCATATGGGTAATGACCAGTTTTTTGAGAACTAACTGCTTGCCCTTGTTCGATGTGGGATCAAGGCGCAATGGGTGTTCGGGGTAAAGGTAAGTGAACTTGACTAAATGTTTGCTAGTACCTTTGCGGTAGTTCACATTCTTACGCCGTTGAGGTCTGTACTTGCCCTTGGTACCAGGTGAAAATAATTCTAGTGTGGCGTTTTCTTCTGATTCAAGATGTAGCGTTAGCTGCGTTATATTTCGCTGTGGTCCTAGGCTATAGTGCAGCAGTGCTAGCAAGGCCAATGCTGCGGCAAGGCCAATTGGCCAATTAGGTAGTGCACGATGCAACATGGCCAACACCGATTGCAAGATTTTAGCTAGACGGTGCATGACTAAAAGCGAAAATAGAGAAATGGGTTATAGTTGTTGGTGAGCAGCTGCGCCGTACAGATCACCAAAATACTTATGGCCCATGCTGATAGAACGATGCCTTTTAGTAGTCCTTGAGTGGTGTCTAGAGCCGGTGATATAGGCGGTGCTGAGCTGTTACTCTCTTCATGGGGGTCGGCGCCGAACAAGCGGTAACCAAGCCATTGCACGATGCGATATGGCCACGGAGTGCTGAGGGCTAAACCAGCGATGAGTGCAATATAAAATTGGGGGCTGATGGCTTCGAATAAGTAAGCATCAAGATAGACTACTTGCTTGAATTCGAACAAACGCTGGATGTATGTCAGCGCATGCGGCAGGTCGTCGGCACGGAAGAACACCCAGCCGATCATTACTACCAGCAAGGTATAGGCCCAACCTAGCAGAGCGGGTAACTTGCTAAGTATGCGCCCTAAGCCCAAACGCTCTATGACTAGAAATGTACCGTGGTATAAGCCCCAAAGTACAAAAGTCCAACTGGCGCCATGCCACAGGCCACACAGTAAAAACACCAATAGCAAATTAAAATAAGTGCGCCCTATGCCTGCGCGGTTGCCCCCTAGTGGAATGTAGAGATAATCACGGAACCATGTTGACAAAGAGATGTGCCAGCGACGCCAAAAATCTTGCACTGAGCGAGCGATGTAAGGGTAGTTAAAGTTTTCTAAAAAACGAAACCCAAAGATGCGGCCAAGGCCAATGGCCATGTCAGAATAACCAGAAAAATCAAAATAAATTTGTAGGGTATAAGCCAAAATGCCCAGCCACGCTAAACCCGTGCCCACATCCTGCATAGGTAAGGCAAAGGCTTGATCAGCGACTGCGCCCATCGAGTTGGCGATCAGTACCTTTTTACCCAGCCCAATAATAAATAGCAATGTGCCGCTTGCGATATCGTCTAGCCGTGTTGCTCGCTGATTGATTTGTGCCGCGATGGTACGGTAGCGAACGATTGGGCCAGCGATCAGTTGTGGGAATAAGGCAATGTACAGTGCCAAACGGTCTAACCGTGGTTGCACAGCAGCGTGCTGGCGGTATACATCTACAATATAAGAAATGGCCTGAAAGGTGAAAAACGAAATGCCGATAGGCAAGTGCACGGGGGCCAGTTCAATAGGGGAAAGGCCGCCTAATTGCAGTAGATGACTGAAGCCGTCGGCGGCAAAATTAGCGTACTTGAATATTAATAGAGGCAATAAATTGAGCACTAAGCCCAATGTCAGGACCCCTTTGGCGTTGCGGCCCTGGCGTTGTGCTGTTGCGATGTGTAAACCAACAGCCCAGTTGATTGTAATTGAAGCCAACATAAGTACCACATAGCCGAGCTCTCCCCATGCATAAAATAGCAAACTGGCCAGCAATAGCACACCGTTGCGGCACCGCATGGGTAAGCCGAAGTACAACAGTAAAGTCAGCGGTAAAAAGAAATATAAAAAAGCGGTAGAGCTGAAAACCATCGTGGCTAGGCTAAGGGTGTTGCTATGTTTTGATTAAAGCATAGTTTGGGGCTTCGGGCTTTGTTTTATGGCCGTGTGCCCGTACATTGCATGTGTTTTTATTGATGGCTTTTGGGTTGAAAAATCGAATTAGATAGAAGGCATTTAATTGCCTTGGATGATAAAACCATTTATAGCTAATTTAATATTTAAAAAGTAGTTGCACCAACATGAATTAGCAAATTTTATAGCACTGGGTAATCTTCCCAGCATTTTGTTTGGTACAGTTTTTTACGCCTGCTTATCCCAAATCAGATGGAAGGGTATATTTAAGTAAAGAATTTTATTTTCAATGTCAATTTTTGCTCAAAGCGTTTATCGGTTACCATTAGGTTTAAAAAGAGTGTCTATAAGGTATTATTAAATAACTCATCAATATCTAAAATTATGCGGTTACAAGTTGCTCCTATTGCTGAAACTGGCAAATTGATTGCTGAAAGCGTTGCTTATTTGGGGCGTCACTTTTTAGGG
>CALIFM010000151.1 GCA_938021685.1 uncultured Gammaproteobacteria bacterium
GGGCCCTAAAAATCTCGATGCCAACCAATTAGCGGTACGCGCTAAAGAAAAAGGAATTTTGATTGAGCCGGGCAAAATATTTTTCCACGGCGAGAACCGCCCCAAGAACTACTTCCGTTTAGGTTTTTCGTCAATCTCAGAAGAAAAAATTGATATGGGTTTGCCGATCTTGGCTAAGCTAATCAAAACAATTAAATAGAGCGCACCTACTAGGCTAGCCACGCATGCGCAAGGCTTTCGGGTCGTATAAGGCGCTTAAGCTGGTTTTAACAGGCACTGGCACGCCTGCCACATCAACTTCAAATTTGGCACCATTCAAATAAGCTTTATCAATCACTTCATCTTGATGGATATAGCCCAAACCTACCGAGCCACCGAGTGCATGGCCGTAATTGCCTGAAGTTAAATGACCGACAATTTTACCATCGCGTAATATCGGCTCATGGTGGTACAACATCGCCTCTGGATCTTGCAGCAAAAACTGCACCAAACGCTTGTGCTTCCACGACTCAGTGTCTTCTTGCTTAGCAATGGCATCATAGCCAATAAAGCGGATATCTTTCTTCATGTCACACACAAAACCTAAGCCTGCCTCTAAAGGCGTATCCACATTGGCTACGTCATGCCCCATGTGCACAAACTTTTTCTCCAAACGGCACGAATCTAATGCGTGCAAGCCTGCCATCTTCAACCCAAATGCTTGGCTTTTTTCCCATAAGTAATCGAAAGCATGGCGTGCTTGATCAGTGGGGATATACAGTTCCCAACCTAACTCACCGACAAACGACACCCGAAAGGCGCGGCCCACAGCGCTGCCCAATTCTATACGTTGGCTGGCACCGAAAGGAAAAGCCTCATTGGATAAATCATTATCGATTACTGTTTCCAACAACGCGCGACTGTTTGGCCCCATCACTCCCATGATTGCCCAACTGTTAGTGATGTCAGTCACAAAGCAATGTGAATCAGGATCGATGTGGCGACTCAGCCATTCCAAGTCTTTATTAGTCACTGCTGCGCCGCTAACTACCCAGTATTCATTTTCTTGGATGCGAGTAACCGTTAAATCTGCTTCTACGCCACCATCTTCGTTAAGCCAATGGGTATACACAATCTTGCCTAACGGTACGTCCACATTGGCTGAACAAATACGTTGTAACTGCGCACAGCTGTCTTTACCTTGTACCAAATACTTTGAAAAACTGCTTTGGTCGAACATTACTACATTCTCGCGTGCTGCCATGTGCTCAGCAGCCGAATACTCGAACCAGTTTTGCTTACCAAAACTGTACTCATACTTCGGTTCTACACCTTCTGGCGCAAACCAATTAGGGCGCTCCCAACCCGCTGCCTCACCAAAACAAGCATTGTGAGCAAGCAAGCGCTCATGCAACGGCGAGTGGCGCACGTCACGTGAAGTTTCAAATTGGCGAAAGGGGTAATGATTTTCATACAACAAGCCCAGAGACTCGGTTACGCGCTGCTCCAGGTAATGTTTTGTACCTTGAAAGGAATAGGCACGGCGAATATCATTGCCGCCTAAGTCATCTGGCATCTTAGCCGCATCCATCCACTGCGCTAGTGAATAACCCAGGCCACCTGATGTTTGAATACCGACCGAGTTAAGCCCTGCAGCCACGTAATAATTTTTAAGCTCAGGCGCTTCACCCATATGAAACTGATCATCTGGAGTAAAGCTTTCTGGCCCGCAAAAAAACGTACGCCAGCCGGCGTCTTGCAACATAGGTACGCGCTGCATCGCGGCTTCTAGCACAGGCATAAGCTGCGCTTCCATGTCACCTTCTAATTCATCAAAGCTAAAATCCTCCGGTACTGCTAAGCCTGCCTCACCCCATGCCACAGCCTTTTTTTCAAATGCACCCACTAAAATGCTGCCCGCGTCTTGCTTAAAGTAAGCGCAGTTATCATGATCACGCAACACAGGCAAAGAGTTTGGCAGGTCGGCCATCTTCTCCGTTACTGCATAATAATGTTCACAAGCATGTAGCGGCACATTCACGCCCGCTTTTTTGCCCAGCTGATGCGCCCACAGACCACCGCAATTGACAACAAAGTCTGCTGTAATTTCACCATGATCAGTCACCACTCCAGTCACTTTTCCTGTTTGCTGAGTAATGCTTTCCACTAGCACACCTTCAATACACTTTGCACCGCGCCCGCGCGCACCTTTGATAAAGGCCATGGTCACGTCAATGGGGCTGGCATAGCCGTCTTGTGCCACCCATGATGCGCCTAACATGTCGTCGATGTTCAGCAGTGGATAGTGCTCTTTGGCCTCTTGTGGGCTGATGATATCTACTTGAGTCACTCCAAAGGCGTTATTCATTGCTGCCACGCGCTTGATTTCCTCAAAACGTGCCTCTGAATGCGCCACCGTAATCGAACCCACCTGCCGAAAGCCTGTTGCCTGCCCCGTTTCTTGCTCAATCTCTTTGAGCAATGACATTGAGTACTCACACAATTTAGCCTGCGCCTCGTTAGCACGCATGGTGCCAATCAGACCAGCAGCATGCCAAGTGGTACCACAACTAAATTGCTTACGCTCGAGCAGCACAACATCTTGCCAGCCTTGCTTAGCAAGGTGGTAGGCCACACTGGCGCCGATAACACCGCCACCAATGATGACAGCGCTGGCTTTATTTGGAAGAGAGATGCTCATGATAATTGTATTATAGTGATTAATTTGCGAAAGCAGTTTGCTGCTATATCTAGTTATATTCTCCAACACAAAAACCTTCTTTTTATAGCCGACTAATATACTGACTTAAGCGACCATAGCAACGCAAATTTGCAATGCTTTTGTTGGCATCAATTACAACTTCGCTTAGATAAACTGTGCAATTCTAAATATCTGTACGGTAAAATGATCAAAAACAAGAGAACCGACATGGCCATACGTTTCCCTCCCATCTCGGCGCTGCGCGCCCTGGAAGCCGCTGCGCGTTTAAAAAGCTATGCGCGCGCAGCCGAAGAATTACACGTAACCCAAAGCGCCATCAGCCACCAAATCAAGCAAGCCGAAGAAATATGGGGCCTTAAATTATTTGCCCAAGAAGGCCGCACTCGAGTGCCCACTGCAGCAGGCAACACCATTGTACCGATTGTGCGCGATTTTGTGCAACGCTTAAGCTCTTCCATAGAAGATCTCAAAGAAGAACACCCATCAAATACCTTGCGGATAAGCTTATTACAGTCTTTTGGCATGAAATGGCTCGTGCCTCGCTTAGGTCATTTTAACGCCTTAAACCCGCAGTCAGAAATTTGGTTATCCACTTCGGTCGAATTAGCTGACATACAAAATGGCGAAGCAGACATCGCATTACGTCTAGGCTATGGCGATTGGCCCGGTGTATATGCCGAGAAAATTCTTGATGAAAAAGTATTCCCCGTATGCAATCCCTACTTTATTGAGCAAAATGGTTTGCCTGAAACAGCAACTGATTTAATGAATTACCCATTATTCAGACGCGATGGCAAAAGCATTGCACCGCGCTGGCGCGATTGGTTTGCCCATGCCGGCGTTTCAATGGACGCCTTTCCTTCTGGCATTACTTTTGCAGATAGCTCTATGGCCATCCAAGCCGCCATCGACGGCCTTGGCATTGCGCTGGCTCGCAGCGCACACGTTTTAGATGACATCGCGGCTGGACGACTTATTCACCTCTGCCCGGAGGTTGAATACAATTCTGACTTGTCCTATTACTTCATATGCAACTTAGGCGCAGAAAACGAGCCTAATATCAAACTATTTAAAGACTGGCTAATTAAGGAAGCACGTGTATCACAGAAGCAATTCGATAAAAATGCAATGTGACTGAACAGTTTTTACGCTGGTACTGGGCGCCTAAAAATTATTTTCCATGTGACTATACGCTACTAAGAAATGTCGTGTTTTAGTGCTCTAGTTGATACCGCTTCTTGCTCTAATTGTTGCATAATTTTTGCAACTTGTTTTGCCTCAGTGGCGTCTGCTAGCATTTCACTAAAATGCAGTGTGACAGCTCGCCTTAATTTAGGTTTCGGCCCATCGTCTTTTGCTTTACAACGTGACAACACGCTACCGTGCATACCATCAATATAAAACACATAGAGTGCTGCGCCACTGCCCTCTAGGCTGTACTCAAAACCACGCTTTATTTCACTTAGCTCACCGTCATAGCTAATTTGCCCTTCTGGAAACAAGCAAACTACTTCATCATTGACTAGAGCGGCGTTAATATCTTGAATCGCTTTTTTACTACGTTTAGCAGAAATGGGGATGGTTTGAAAATGCTCTAAAGGCCATTTTAAAAACCATTTTTCATGGAATACACGATCAATCACAAACCGAATAGGGCGATCGAGTAACATTTGAATCAAGGCCCAATCAAGCCAGCTTATATGGCTACCCAGCAGCAACACGCCACCTTTAGGTAACATCGGCAGATTTCTTGCACTGACATCATATCGCAAGCGAAACAAACCCGTTAGCACCAGTTGCACTAATTTCCTGAAATAAGTCTTAAGTAACCATATCGTGCCTATTGCAGCAACAGTGGCCATAAAATAAAACAGCCAACGGCTGCTAAAGCCAAGTAATGCGATACCAATCGTGATCGCTAAAAAGCCGAGCATGCTGATATTTTGCAGCCAATTATTGCCCGCCAATACCGTGCCTAGTTTTGCCTCGGGAGCACGTTCTTGAATCAGCGCATTCAGCGGCACAATAAAACAGGCGCCAAAAAAACCAACGGCGAAGAAATCAAAGGCCAACGCAGCCTTACTATCAAGATATGTCAGCAACAATAAGGCAAGGGTCATACCCAATGCTCCAAAAGGAATAAAACCTACTCTTGATGCTGAGTTAGCCAAACGACTAACAAGCAGAGAGCCACCTAAGATACCAAATCCAGAGCTGCCGATAATCCCCTGAATAACAACGGTATTTAACTCATTTAAATGTACTTTCGCATACGCTGGAAAAGCGGCAAGCAGCATTTGTGAAATACCCCAGAACAAGCTTAAACCTAAAATACACAGCATGATCACCTTGCTGCTAAATACGGCAGCTAAATTATTTTTGAGCACTTGTCCTTTGAAGTATTGTTTAAGCTCAAAACGGCTGCGCTCTGATCTAGCCTTGTCTTTGGGCAAGCGATAAGCAGTGATTAATTCAGCCACACTGCAAATAATAAGCAACCACGCAGCAGGTGCGATCAGGCGCAGTATGTCCGATTCTGATTGATAAGTTTGCTCAGCTAAGAAATATTCAAACAAGACTGAGAATACGATGGTACCCAACAAAATAGCAATAATAGTAGTGGCCTGCACTAAGGCGTTACCTGCTGTTAGCAGCTTTTTACCTACTAATTGACGGATATAGCCATATTTTGCCGGCGAATAGATGGTGCTTTGCACTGCTAGCACTAGAGTCATACCAAACGTCCACTTATAGGCACCAATGTAGTAAAACAGGCATATGAGGCAGGTAATTACTGTCGCCATCCAAGCGCTAAAACGCATCACTTTAATGAAAGCAAAGCGATCAGAAATAAACGCTGCAGGTGAAAATAGCAGTACATAAGGCAGTAAAATCATTGCATTAACAGCCGCAATCAAAATGATTTGCTTCTGTCCATCGTATACCTTAAATACAGTGTTTTGGATAATGATTTTATGCCCAAGATCCACAAAAGCATTCAAAAACAGCATCAATAAATAGGGTTTGAAACCCAATATTTTGCTCACCGATGGCGATACTTTTGTAGATACATTCACAGCGGCTTTATCCACGAGGATGATGCTCTTTGTGCAAAGCTTGCAGCCGCGCTTTAGCGACATGGGTATAGATTTGCGTGGTAGATAAGTCTGAGTGACCAAGCATCATTTGCAAAGTGCGCAGGTCAGCGCCATGATTAAGTAAGTGTGTGGCAAAAGCGTGGCGTAATGTGTGCGGTGAAACAGGGCTGGTGATGCCCGCTATTATGGCGTAGCGTTTGATATTTTGCCAAAAAGCTTGGCGGCTCATGCCCTGGCCGCGCTTGGTGATAAACAAGGCTGCACTTTTGGTATTACGACATAGCTCGCCACGCGCCGTGTCCAAATAAAGCTTGATCGACTTCAGGGCGATCTCACCCACCGGAACTAAACGTTCTTTATTGCCTTTACCGACCACCTTAATCACCCCTACCTCCGTATTAATCTGTCCGATCTCTAAACTGATGAGTTCTGACACTCGCAGGCCCGACGCATATAGCAATTCAAACATCGCTCGATCACGCAACCCCAAGTTCGATTCGTCTGGTGCGGCCAGTAGCCGCTCTATTTCCTCTTCAGTCAATGTAGAAGGCAGGCTGCGGCCAATGCTGGGCGGGTCAATGTCGCCGCTTGGGTCGACGCTTATCAGGTCTTCACGTAAAAGCCAACGATAAAAACGCCGCAAGGATGACAAAGTACGCGCGCCGCTGCGAGCATTTACGCTTTTATTACGTACCGCTAAAAATGCGACCAATTGAGGCTTATTAGCCGTTAAAAGCTGTCCGCCTTGAAGCTGCAATTGCCGTGCAGCAATTTCCAAATCGCTACGATAGGCCGCAAGTGAATTTTGACTCAGGCCTGACTCCATCCACACGGACTCTAGGAAACGATCAATGAGATCACTGTCAGTAGAGTTTAGAGGCGTTTTGTTTGCAGTCATTTGTGCTCAACAACTGTAGCTCTGGGGAAAGCCAAATTAGAGTGAACAACTAAGAAGAGCATTTGAAGTGATTGGCAAATACAATGCATGGCCGCATTGTGCCATGTTTTTGCTACCGCCCCATAGCATAAAACACCATTGATGCACGCTCATTGCGTTCATCAACAGTGTTTAAAAAGATAAGCGCTGAAATAACAGCGCCTGCCGATTAAACGGCTTAGACCTTTTCTTTGATACGCGCTGATTTACCAGTACGCTCACGCAAGTAATACAACTTAGCACGACGCACGGAACCGCTACGCTTAACTTCAATCTCGCGCACTAAAGGGCTGTGTGTTTGGAATACACGCTCAACACCTTCGCCTGACGACATTTTACGTACGGTAAATGAAGAGTCGATGCCACGATTTTTCTTCGCAATCACCACGCCTTCATAAGCCTGAATACGCTGGCGATCACCCTCGCGGATCAACACGTTTACTTTAACCGTGTCACCCGGGCTAAAGTCCGGCACATCGGTTTTTAGCTGCTCGGCATTAATTTCATCAATAATGGTTGTCATAACCGTTTCTCTACGTTCTAGTTAACTAAATTTCATCTTCAGCCTGCTCTAACAAATCAGGCCGCCTTTGTTCTGTGCGTTGCCGCGCTTGTTTAGCGCGCCAACTAGCAATTTGCTCGTGGTTGCCGCTTAGCAACACTGCGGGCACTTCTTCGCCAGAAAACACCTGTGGCCGTGTGTACTGCGGGTAATCCAACCCCGCTTTTTCAAACGACTCCAACTGCATCGATTGAGCATTACCCAATACGCCTGGCAGTAAACGCGAGATGGCATCAATCAGCACCATCGCTGGCAGCTCACCACCTGCAACAATATAGTCGCCGATGGACACTTCTTGGTTCACACGGCGGCTAATCAAACGTTCATCGACCCCTTCATAGCGCCCTGCTAGCAAGGTTAAACTTGGCAATTGTGCCAATGCTTTCACATCGCTTTGTTCAAGGCGCTTACCCTGCGGTGATAAAAACACCACGGGAGCTACTTTATTCGCCTGCGCTTGCTTTTCGGCAACCGCATTTAACGCATCATCTAAAGGCTGCGCCATCATCACCATACCAGGTCCACCCCCGTAGGGCCGATCATCCACCATTCGGTGCACATCGGTGGTGAAGTCCCGCGGATTCCACAAATCAAGCTGCAATGCTTCTTGATCAATGGCCCGCTTCACCATCCCATAATTCATCGCATCAAACATCTGCGGAAATATAGAGATGACGTCAATATTCATTTACGCCCACCCACGCTTAAGCAATCGCCAATCATTCATCTTCGTCGTCTAAGCGCCAATCGACTCTTAGTACACCTGCCTCAAGGTCGGTGCTTATAACGACATCAGGCAGCCAAGGTACAGCAGTTAAAGCACGCGTTTGCTCATGCTCCACCACTAGCACATCATTTGCGCCTGTTTCCATCAGCTCTTTCACCACACCAAGCACTTGCTCGTCATGATTAATCACGGTTAAACCCATGAGCTGATGCCAATAAAATTCATCACTTTGCAAGGCCTCTAATTGCTGAGTAGACACATGTATCTGCGCGCCTGTCAGCTCTTCAGCGGCATTACGATCATTAACGCCTTTTAGCTTAACGCTCAGCTTTTTACCGTTGTTAGTGTAGTGTTCTATACTAACCGTGGCTAATTGAGCCGAACCTTTTAGCTTGGCAA
>CALIFM010000152.1 GCA_938021685.1 uncultured Gammaproteobacteria bacterium
TCAGCAGCATCTTGCGCCTGCCACAATAAGCACCATGCCAGAACTACCCGAAGTTGAAACAACCAAGAGAGGCATTTCGCCTTTTCTGATTAATCAACGCATTAAAACACTCAACATTTACCAGCCAAACTTACGCTGGCCTATCCCTACTGAAGTACAGGCACTAAAAGGTGCAACTGTCGTCGATATAACCCGCCGCGGTAAATACTTGCTGCTACACACTAAAAAGGGTGCCGCCATTATTCACCTTGGCATGTCTGGCAGCCTGCGTATCTGCACAGAAGAAGAACCACTAAGAAAACACGACCATGTAGAAATGTTGATTGATAACGGACACCGGCTACGCTTCCACGACCCCAGACGGTTTGGCTGTTTATTGTGGCAGGCGCAAGATGCTGCTGAACACAGCTTGCTTGCAAAGCTTGGCCCGGAACCCTTAAGCGAATACTTTAATGCTGACTATTTAATGCAAGCCACGCGCAAGCGACGGGTTGCAATTAAATTATTAATCATGAATAGCCACGTGGTGGTGGGCGTTGGAAATATCTACGCAAGTGAAGCCTTGTTTATGGCCGGCATACGACCTGGAAAAGCAGCACAACGTGTATCAAAAGCTGAATGCGAGAAGCTGGTTATTGCGATAAAAAAAATATTGCAGCGCTCTATCGACAAAGGTGGCACTACGCTAAGAGATTTTGTCAACAGCGACGGCCAGCCTGGGTACTTTGCTCAATCACTCAGTGTCTATGGCCGCGAAGGTGAAACCTGCACCCAATGTAAAAGCCCGATAAAGCTAAAAGTGATGGGACAGCGCTCAACGTTTTATTGTTCAGCTTGCCAAAAGTAAGGCGGATGATAAGGCTAATAATAAATTTACGTGTGGCTTAATATAGGGCGCGTAGGCGTCATGAATAGGTGAATGTAGCGGCGTAATTGCTAAGCCATTCTGTGGTAGAACGATTCAACTAGTTATAACGACAGCAATATACAGGCGCAGCCTCCAAGAAAGCCCATTTCAGTTTCGCCCACTTTAATGGCGAACGAATCACATGCAACTGATACAACCTAAATTAGGTGCTCGATTAGCATCAGGCCTAATGGCTACTGCAACTTGAAATGGACTCAGCGGCCACAGCAAGAAGAAGAAAACCTGACATCAGCTGTGAGCACTTCGCTAACAAGCCCATCGAACTGAACAGGCACTAGCGAATCTCGCTCTATTGAACTATGCGCGATGACGGAACACGAGAGTTTTACACAGTCTCCAAACCAGATAGATTAAAACAGCAATACCAATCCCAATGAAATCCTGCAATAAGTCATCCAATTGCGGACTGCGCGTAATGCTGTGCCGCTGTATGACTTCCGACGCTACGGCCAACAAAACACAATAAAAGATAATTTGCACAGCAGACAACCCAAGTTTCTTTGCAAAGATAAGTAACAGAAGTGTGATAGGGACAAACATCGCAATATGGCTGTGACGTAAAAACGCTTCAATATCCGGGATTCTTACGACACCGACTTTTTCAGAAACCCAAGTGCCAAGCGGGATCAGGACTGCTGCAAGCAGTGGCCTCGACGCAGCTGTAGCAAACAGAATCAACAACATTGCCAGAGAAACGATAGCCATATATACAAGCTTTATTTTTGCTAATATTTTCAGCATTAATAAAATTGCCAGGGCCATCCAAAGCACAACCAGCAACGTTCTTACAAACAAATAGGTTTTAGATAAGCTTGCCGCGTTCAATTCGATATTGTCGAGAAGCCAACGGCCCTGAATTCTGGAGTGAAAGGTCAGTCTTAGTAGGTCTGCGTGCGCCGGTATCTGTATCAAGTCATGGACGATAAGTGAGGTTGTATCGAGCGGTGCACGCGTTACCGATGCGTGCCGAATGACTTTACCATTACCCTTAAAGCTTAGATGCATTAATGTTTTATTCAGGTTTTTATCGGTTGGCAACGGGTTCGACTCTATCGTTCGTAACACAGCTTTATATTGAATAAACTTGGGCTTTGTATCGTCTAGCTCAAAAAGCACTCTGGCACCCACCCGGCCAGGCTCCGTTTTAACGATTTCTATCGCTTGATTTTCAAAATCAATACTAACTGAGGCTTTATCAAGCCAATTCCAGGTTCCATCACCTAGCTTGTAAAGAGGCTCGCTGCCGGTGATCTCAGATTGAAAGCGTATGTCACCAGAAAACCAGGTTGCACAGGTCAGCGCTAAAGTGAACAGAAAAGGCCAAGAAGCGATGGCGTTCAATAACGATTGTATTGAATGAGTTTGAAGCTTAGCATTGTCAGGCACAGCTGCAGTTTATGCCAAAACCTCCTCGCCGCCAAATAGCTGAAGTAGGCTTTATGATTCGTTAAAGTTTATTCAACCGTGACCGATTTTGCCAAATTACGCGGCTGATCGACGTCAGTGCCTTTAGTAATCGCCACATGGTAGGAAAGCAGTTGCAGTGGGATCGTATGTATAATCGGCGCAAAAAGCTCATCATAAACGGGCACCACCAGCACCAAAATTCCCGGTCGACCCCTCATAAACAGTTTTATAGGTACTCTTTAATTCCGTGATTGCTCTGTCGGTTTTCTCTTGACTCCAGTTTTTTTGAACGACATTTTCCAGTAACGAGGTAAGCGTCCGACCTGCACCGTGGCCGAGTAAACGTTCAGCTATCGAGATTCATGTTCCAAGGCAGTAGCTCTGCAACTCGGTTTACCGGATGATCAGCGATAACCGAGAGCACGTGCGCAAGGTATGCTTCTGGTTCG
>CALIFM010000153.1 GCA_938021685.1 uncultured Gammaproteobacteria bacterium
TTCTAATTTTATTTGACACTATCCCAATATTACGCGTAGTCTTGAAACCACTGAAGGAGGAAATCTGGGTGCATGAGATAGCTGATCGTGCCAAGATTTTCAAGTGATCGCGATTTAGTAGCGTCGTTAAACAATTTGGGATGCTAATAAAAATATTTAGGACGCAAATAAAAATGTTGTGAGAACTGTTTTCCTTCATGCTAAATAATGACGAGAAGTCTATTGATTTAAAGTGCTTAATAAAAAGCATATTGTTGTAACACTACCTAAGGAGTATTTTTTATGAAATCAAAAAAAGTAAGGCAAATTAGATACGGGTTTGTCGGGCTTTGGCTCGGCTTATTAACTTTCTGGTCCTTTCAGCTACAGGCACAAGATACGGGAGGCGGTGAAGAGATCACCTTTACTTCTTGGACTGGCCCGTATATGCGCAGCCAAATGCTGGGCTTTGTCCGGCCCTATGAGGAAGAAACCGGTAATTCAGTGGACGTTGCTCATTATGGCGGCGGTATTGATGAGATTAGAGATCAAGTTGAATCGGCCAATGTTATTTGGGATGTGGTCGATCTAACGCAAGCTGACTCCTTAAGAGCCTGCAAAGAAGGTTTATTAGAAGAGTTAGATGGCGTGGCACTACCTGATGGAGCGGGTGGTGAAGCTTACCGCGATGATTTTGTGGATGGCGCATTGAACAAGTGCGGCATTGGGGTCATTGTTTGGGCGACAGCTTTTGCTCATCGAACGGATTTGGAGGGTGAGGGGACACCCACAACCATTGCAGATTTCTTTGATACTACAAAGTTTCCTGGGAAACGGGCGATAAGAAACGACCCTTCTGTGATCATGGAGTGGGCGCTAATCGCTGATGGCGTGGCCCCTGTTGATGTTTATAGCTTGTTGGAGACCGACGAGGGCTTAGAGCGGGCGCTAAAGAAGATGGAGGCCATTCGGCCTGGGCTGCAAATTTGGAAAAAAGCAAAAGCGCCGATTCGCTTGCTCAACACCGGTGAGGTGGCCATGAGCATGATATGGGCGACAACCGGCGCGACTGAGTCGAAAAAAGAAGGCTCTAATTATTCCATGGTCTGGGATGGTCGAGTGATCGAGCTAGACTTGTTTGGTATTCCGAAGGGATCGCAAAATAAAGAGGCCGCGATTGATTTTATTAAGTATGCCAGCAGCTCTAAATCTTTAGCGCGTATGGCTAAATTGCTGCCAAATGGGCCAACTAGGAAATCTTCCTTAGCCTTATTGTCTGAAGATGTGCTTAATCAACTGCCAAATGGCCCTGCCTATGAAGACCAAGCCTATATCCGTTCCGACGCGGCATGGTGGTCTGATAATTATGCGCGATTGAAAGAGGCTTTCGATTTGTGGATTTTCGAAGTCGGGCAACAAGGCGCCGCTGGCACTGTTAGATAACATTTACTACCGATCTATTGGAGGAGAATTTATATTATGAATAACAATAATCAAACAAGAGCGGATGGACTGGTCAGTAAATCAGGTTTATTTGCGGGTATGAACAAAACGATGGCCATTGCTTCGATGGTGATGATTCTTGGCTTTGTAGCTTTTACGATCTACGACGTTGAGTTTTCCGGCGCCGTATTTGCAAAAGGCAAGGATTTTATCATTGGATCGATGGACTGGTTTTACGTGCTAGTCGTTAACCTCGTCTTATTTTTTGTATTTTGGCTGTTGATGAGTCGCTTTGGGCATGTGAAATTAGGCAAAGATGATGAAGAGCCTGATTTTTCTACCTTTTCGTGGCTGTGCATGTTGTTCAGTGCAGGCTTGGGGTCAGGCTTGATTTATTGGGGTGTGGCTGAGCCAATGTATCACATTGCCAGTAACCCTTACATGGACCGAGCGGGCATTGAGGCAGGTAGCGTGGAAGCGGCGAATATGGCCATTCAAGTGACCAACTTCCATTGGGGTTTTCATGGCTGGGCGCTTTATGTACTTGTTGGTTTAAGTTTGGCGTACTTTTCTTATCGCAAAGATCTACCCTTAACATTACGCTCTGCCTTTTACCCTGTTCTGAAAGAAAAAATCTACGGCCCATGGGGGCATGCAATTGATCTCATTGGTGTGTTCGGGACGATATTTGGCCTGGCAACTTCGCTGGGATTAGGTGTCACCCCCATCGCGGCGGGTTTAGAGAAACTTGGCTGGATGTCTAACACGCTAACGAACCAGCTAATTTTGGTTGCCATTATTACGATTCTCGGCACCACTTCTGCAGCTTCAGGCGTTGGCAAGGGCGTAAGGATTTTGTCCGAAACGAATGTTTGGGCGAGCTTTGGCCTACTTTTCATATTTTTGATATTAGGCCCCACCGCATTTTCTCTAGGAACGATGATTACTGGCGCTGGCGATTACCTGTGGAATGTTATTCCAATGGGTTTTTGGATCGATGGTGATCCTGAGCGTCAGTGGCAAAGCTGGTGGACAATCTTTTACTGGGGATGGTGGATTGCTTGGTGTCCTTTTGTAGGGATGTTCATTGCTCGTGTATCCAAAGGACGAACGATTAGGCAGTTTTGTTTCTGTGTCTTAGTGGTACCTGTTTCTGTGGTTATCTTATGGATGGGCATCTTTGGTGGCGCGGCTGCTGGCGTTGATATATTGAATGGCGCAGGTGTACAAGAAGCAGTGGCCGCTGATTATGCATCGGGTGTCTTTCAAACAGTGGCCGGGTTTGGATACGATGCGTTGGTCACGCCGATTACAATCCTGATTACGATCTTGTTAATCTCTTGGTTTGTCA
Source organism: uncultured Gammaproteobacteria bacterium (assembly GCA_938021685.1). Taxonomy (GTDB): domain Bacteria; phylum Pseudomonadota; class Gammaproteobacteria; order Arenicellales; family Poriferihabitantaceae; genus JAAELZ01. The sequence continues at coordinate 2,774 of CALIFM010000153.1, forward strand.
CGTCGTCAGATTCAGGAACCCTCGTGATGTGCACGATGTTATCGATGGGTGACGAAACACCTCCAGTGAAATTTCGAATTTTCTGGGGTATCACTTCTGGCGTTGTTGCTGGAGTGCTGATGATGGCGGGTGGCCTAACTGCATTGCAGACGGCTTCTATTGTTGCGGGCTTACCGATAGCAACGTTGTTGCTGATCATGGCCTATGGCATGGCGAAGACCTTGTATGAGGATTTCCCAGTAGAGGATGTGGTCGATAAGCGTGATTTAGAATACCTAAAGCGCTAATATCTAAAGCTCCTTATAAGCTGGCCACCACACTCACTCCAACTTTGGGGTGAGTGTGGGCTGGCCTTAAAATAATTATTTGGATCACATCCTTTGACCTTTGTTCACAAAATGCCATCGCAATTTTGCAATCTGAATTAAGGTTAATCTGACAATATCTCCGCGGTAATGCGGTGAGCTTCAAGAATGGCTTCCTCTACTGTGCGTGGCGTTAAGGTATCGCCGATGATCAGCGCGTTCACGCTTTTCATAATGTGTGCCGTTATCACGTAGCTAAACTAATTGCTGAAAAGCAATCGTCCAGTAAAGCTTTGGTGCGTTCAAACTATTCTTGACTCTATTGAGCTTGAAGGTAGATTGCTCGCGCGGCCGTACCTTCATGGTGGTGGGCAGCACGATGTTCGCCAGCCATCATGCCATCTCTGGTTAAACAATTTTGTTAGCTAGGAGGAGCGCACGCCGCCACAGTTTGAGCAGCAGGTGCTTATATTGTGGATACAACTTTTTGATCAATTTTTAAAATCAGCTTAAGGTTTTAAAAGAGCACACAACAGCCTGTCATTTTTGAGAGAAAGGAGAGCCTGCCAGGCTAAATTAAAAGTTTTAGGCCTTGTTGCTTTGAGTTGCGTTGAAGGCAGATTATTCTCGCTATAAAATCACAATAGCATCGGTTAACATAAGACTGCTTAATGCAAATAGTGCAAAGCAATCTTATAAAACGACAGACAGTAGTAATTACATATGCCAA
>CALIFM010000154.1 GCA_938021685.1 uncultured Gammaproteobacteria bacterium
GTCGCAATCTCAGCCAAACAAGAAGGGGTTAATCCTCTCGACTTAGCCTGGGGCCGCGTATCTGGTGCGTCCGATAAAAAAGGCGTTTACCTCTCAACGCCAACAGAGGAAGGCACCTCAAACATCATGTACATGGGCCAACGGTGTGAGGCTTACATGGTTTTCTTTCACCATTGCCCCAAGTGCGGTCATGCTCAAGAACTTCTATGGAACGACGGCAAGCAAAAACACGGTTTTACTTGGGATCACATTGAAGCTTCAAACGGTCGGCGTGATAACGGTGGGTCGGCTGCAACCATTCGTTATGTGTGTGAGGCAAACGGGTGTGAATTTACGCACGATCAATTCGTCAAGATGGATAAGGACTGCAACTCCCAATACTTACGACAAAAGATTGTGGACTGGGATCACCCTGAAAAGAAATCCTATTACGGCGATATAACACTTCATTGGGATAACGAGGGCAAGTTCACTTGGAAACGCGATGGCATCGACACCATCACGAAACCTAAGTCTGTTTTCCTTCAATGGCGCGGCTGGTTCAGTTATGAAACTGGCTGGGATGAAGTCTGCGAGATGTACTTAAACGGTGTGGATCGAATCAAAGAAGGCGACCCATCTCCGTTAAGGCGCTGGACGCAAGAGGTGAAGTCTGAGGTTTGGCGACAACACGGCGGTGCACAAGTTATTCGTCATGGGTATTTGATGGCGCGGCAAAAAAATACAAAGCTCGACGGCGTTGGCTGGAAAGGTGAACGTCTGCCGGACAAAGTGCAGTTGGTTATTCATACCTGCGATTGCCAGAAAGACCGAATAGAAGTTTTGGCCACCGGTATCGGGTTCGGTATGGAGACGTTTCTGATTCGTAAGTACGTGATTATGGGCGACATACTGACCGATGAAAAGGTATTGCAGCGCATCCAGCAAATGACCGAGATGACGTACACCAAAGGTGTTGACGATAACGCGTTTCAAATGCCTGTGTACTTAACAGGGATTGACGCAAAGTACGGAACTGACAAGGTATTGGCTGCATGTGAAGGAAAATACAAGGACGTGATTATTCCACTGATCGGCACAAACGCAATGAGTAAACCGTTAATTATTGGGCCGGTTAAATCCACCGATAAGAACTTCGACTGCCACTATACGTCGATGTGCACCGACACTGGCAAAGATCGGGTTTATCAGATGTACAAAGTCGAAGAACCGGGTCCCGGTTACGTTCACATATCACAACACGAATCCTTTGATGAATCGACGATCAAGCAATTGGTTGCTGAACATAAACCGGTAAAGAACATGATTCGACGGTGGGTTCCTATCAAAACAGGGTCTCCCGTTGAAATGTTTGATATGCTTTACATAGCCCTTGCGCTCATTGAGTTTGCAAAAGTTCAATACGGACTTGAGATTTTGCCCTTCGATGAGTATTCAGACTCCATCTACACCGGTGGAGATATTGCCGACGATGACGGCATGAGTGATGAAGAAATAGCAAGGGTCTGGTCTTGAGCGATGCGCTCGTATTAATTAGCGGCAAACACGAACCTGAACTAATGCGAACATGGCTTCATGTATCGCAGTTTCAGGCCTGTGTGCTGCATAGACAAAAGCTCGATGGGTGCTCTACGTCGAGCGGCAACCTTGAGTTCATACCGTACACCCTGCCCTCGTTACTCGATCCTAAAGACATCACTGGTGCTGCGATCATTGATTTTGAAAGCGGCAAGGTATCAACCGTGTTTGGGTTTCAAGTGCCCTTTGAAGGCTTATTCCAATTCGGTAAAGGATGGGGTGTTTGTGCTCGCGGTTGGTGTTTGCCTTCAGAACAGCCCGATGAATACGAATCTGATTGTGTTGCGTTGATAGATGATCCGTGTGCATTAGCGCGGGAATTGTGGTGCTGTTATCACAACCTTCGAAAAGGTCAAACTATCTCGATATCGTTTCGAGATATGCAAAAACGGTATCAACCTCAAAGCACTGCAGACCGGCAAGAGCTTAAAAAAGATTGGTTAGAAGCAAAAGCCGAATGTGATCGGATCTGCAACAAAGGCTCAACGTTTCGCGGTGGCCACTTAGGCCACAGTTGTGGTCGGTGCTAATGGCTAGAGTAAAGTCAAACGGCTCACTAACCAACCCTCAAGCCTCATGGCAGGAGTTTTTGGCAGCGTGTAATTCAGAGCGCGCTTGGGGTAGCCACGCAAACTTTAAGATGAATCTGGATGCGGATACTAAGTATCTGGGAAAGATTCGAGAGAACCGCCCTCACGTTAAAGAAATCGCAGTTGAAGACCCTTTGGCGCGCCGTGCAATTGAATACCAAGTTCAAATGGCGGTGGGTACTAGCCTTAGAGTTAAGCCCACACCGATGTCAAGGCACTTGGGATGGACGGCGGAAGAGACCTGTAAGTTCTCTGATCAATTCAAAGACGCGATTAAGCTGTATTTAGAATCTGATGAGCGGTGGTTAGATTCACAAGGGCTTCATACACTGACTGAGAAAGTCGCTCAACACACTCGGATCTTTAAATCAGAAGGCGAAGCGTTTGAGTTAGTACAAGATTTACCTGAAGAACGCAGGAGCCCATTAAGTTTTGCGATGGCGAACCTTGATCCGTCTCGCGTTGCACAGCCAACTAACATCGATAATTTAGATAACCGCATTCGTGATGGTGTTTTATTAAGCCGTAACGGGTATCACTTAGGGTATTACGTTCACGATAACGCCAGAGACAACCCTGTTGCCATAGGTAGAAACGGGTTTCGCTTTGTGCCGACCCGCAATTCTGATACCGGCCGCCAGCAAATAATCCACACCTACGTTCAGGCCACCTCAGATTTAAGCCGTGGTATTAGCCGCCTAGCTTCATGCCTGTGTTTGTCTTCACAGCGCGAGAAGTATGTGGACGCGGTACTGGAAGACGCAATAGCCAAAGCCGGTGTGACGTTTGTTGTTACATCGAATTCACAATCTGCCGGTGACATCGTTGATCTATTAAAAACCAATCAACCCGGTGCGAGCCGTAATGAAAGCTCTGATCCATTGCGAAAGTACATGGAGAAGTCGGCCGTACACCATAAGGCCATGGGCACCAGCATTCGTGGCAGTAAAGTTGTACGACTTCTACACGGCGAACAGCTAGACGGGTTCTCAGCACAACAAGCCGGTGACGGTACGTTCGAGCAATTCAGCAACACGTTGGATTTGCTCGCTTCATCGTGCCATGACATGCCGTTAGAAGAATACCAACAGCAATGGCACCGCACCAACTACTCAGGCGCACGTTCTGGAAAGCTCTACTTATGGAACATGATCAATCAGTTGCGAGCCCAAGCGCCGTGGCGCACTACTCGACAGATTCTCTCCCTTGCCTTAGAGAGTTTTATTCTCAATGGGCAAGTTCAATTGCCAGGCTTCGAGGGCAGACCCTTTGACGGCTGGCAATTTTTTATTGCAAACAAGGCAGCGATTTGCTGCGTTGAATTATTCGGCTCTCCCAAAGATGAAATTGATCGAGCCAAGACAGCAGATGCTTATTTAGCAGAAGGTCAGCTAGGCGTTGCAACGTGGGAATCGTACTGCAACGAAGTCTTAGGCCGTGATTGGGAAGAAGTCATGCAACAAGTGATTGTTGAAGTTCAGAAGACATACGAATTCATTCAAAAATCAACTGGCGCACCACCTACGTGGACTGTGTCGGATATGGCCACACACAGATTATTTGGCGGCAACGCCTTTTTAGGCCGCAAGAACTTGCGTGATTTAGGCGCAATCACTGAATTAGAAACAGATCAAATTGGAAGCGGAACTGATGCGGGCGACGGTCAGATCGGCAGGCCAGCAGGAAGTTAAGCAATGACAGCACAGTATCAGTTAGTTAAGAATACAGCCAACGCACTAACCATGGACTTCATGGGTGTTATCGGTTGGTCGTTCGATGCTCAAAGCGTGAACATGGCGCTTAACCTGATTGAAGAAAACGAACCTGTTGTGATCAACATGCATTCACCGGGTGGAAACCTTGGTGATTCAATCGCTATAAAGAACATGCTGCTTGCTCATCGCGGCGAGGTAACGGTAAACGTTTACTGTCATTGCTTATCTGGTGGCCCTGTTATAGCCATGGGCGCAGATACGGTAAACATGGCGCCTGATGCGGGAATGATGATTCACCGGGCATGGGATTGTTTTTGTGGTCATGCAGAAGGCATGGCCAACTACGCAAGAAACTTAAACGTAAACGACCGCATGATGCTTGAATCATTTAAAGCACGCGGCGATAAAATAAATTTATCAGATGAAGAATTAAAATCTGCAATTGAAGCTGAGACATGGTATACAGCTTCTGACGCTATCGAAGCAGGACTTGCCGATGCGATTTTGGACCCAACAGGATTTGAGGTTCCAGAAAGCATTGACATTGATCCTGATGCAATCGAACAGCTGGTTTTGCCAACGTCAACCCCTGAGACGGTCCTGGCTCAACTAGGTGTTAAACGTCAACCTTCGGGACTATTGACAATGACTAAAGCCGCTCAGGCCTCCGCTAATGCACCTGCTGCAAAGCCAGCTGTTGCACCTGTGGAAAATACTTTTACACAAGACGACATCAACGAAGCAACTGCAAACGCACAAAGCGATATGCAAGCGCGTTTTGAAAAACTTATGCCCTACGCACAAAGCAAAGGCATGGAGTGGGTTTCTGCACAAGCCGCTAAAACCAATTTAAACGTTGATGACATTATTGAAATTGCTGGCGAACCTGCCAAAGCTTCTGTTGAACCTGTTGTTCCAGCGGTTGAACCTGCAGCTGGTGGCGAACCTAAGCCACAAGCAAGCGCTGAAGGTGATGCTGATCTAACAAAGATCGCACAAGACGCCGCAGCCGCAGCAGTGCAAGCAGTTCACGCACAAGCATCGACTTCAAATCAAGTGCCTTCCGGCTCTAGTGAAGGTGGCCAACCTGCAGCTGATAGTGATGAGGCATTGATTGCCAAAGCACAAGCCGCTGCACACGCCGCAAACGTCCGTAACGGAACCGCACAACCAACTAGCTAAGCAGTACCGCAGTATCAGGGGAAAATCTATGTCTTGCGTTGAACCGCAAACCGAAGCGAAAGTCATTCACGACCGACGCAACTGTATCGTCTGCCGTAGTGGTCGTCCTAATTACGTCCAATTCGCAGCCGGTCAAAACTATTTAAAGTGCTCACTGGTTTACTTCCCAGAGAAGTTTGGACCAGCGATGCCCGTGACTAATCTTGTAGAGCAATGTGACAAGGTTTACGGCATTGTTTCATGTGGATTAGACGCAACAGAAGTTGATGAGGCCACCGCTGCAACGTGCAAACTAACGGTACTGGCAGACGAAACTGAACTTGATGCAAATCTTGTTTGCTGGCCAGAAGGCACAAGCGAAGAAGAAATTAACTGGTTCATCGAAACCTCTAAATGCTGCTTGCGTTTTCGCAACGTCTTTACCTGCTCTGAAGTTCCTGATGAGTTTAAAGATCGAATTCAAACCAAGGCCGTTAAAGGCGTAACTAACCCTGTTGCTGAAGGGCCCGATGTTGTAGGCGGTATTGGAACGGTGGTAACGCCGACTCTTGAACCACGCCCAGCCCCACAGAAAAGCGGCACGACTCGGAAAGGTAAATAAGACCGATGACTATTTCAGTTAAGGACCCAGTAAACGATGCGGTCCAGAAAATTTGCGCTAACGTACTGACCCCGTTTTACTACGCAGGCATGATTGACAAGACTGTCGATAAGCGTGCTATGTGGTTTAACGACATGTTCTTCCCTGAGTCGATGGACATCGTTCACGACAAGCGCAAAATGACATGGCATGAGATGAGTGAGCGTTTCCCATCGCTTATGCCAACCGATGTTTGCCACTGTGAAGAAGGTGATTTCATCTCAATGACCGAATACTACATGGAGCGCACTGTCTCTCATGGGCATTGGTGGTTGGGATTTAACATCGATTGTGACTTTGCTGAGTTTCTGCAACCCGGTGAAAACCCATACGCATCCGGCGCTTTTCAAATTCAAGTCGAAGATTACTTCAACAAGATGCGGATTAAGCTGCAGAACGCGTTTCGCACCAAGCACGAACTATGGGCTGTGCAAATGCTAACCGAAGGGGAAATTACGGTTAAGCCTAAAGGTGGATTGCCTTACAAGATTCAATTCCAGCGCGATGGGGATATGAATCACACCATCAATGATCAAGCTGAAATGTGGTGCAACGTGGGCAAAGACAGCAAAAAGTGTCCTGATGTGATCCGCCACATTGAAATGATGGATGACATGCTATTTAAAAAGAACCGTGGGCGTGGTGACATCATGTTCATGAACACAACCACTTGTAACTGGTTGCGAGCTTGCCTTACTCAGCAGATCAAAGACTGTAAAGAGCTTGCTTTGGCTCAATTCCTAATGCCTAGCACGATCCGAAACGCAGGCCTTGAGGTTCCACGCCCTGTTGATGGCGCTCGATTCTTTGGCCGGTTCTCAGCTGATCGTGAAATCGATATTTACTGTGTTGATACTAATTTCCAATTCTGCGATCCAGATCAGGATGGTAAGGAAGTGTGCATTAACCCAATTAAAGACGGTGATGTGTACCTTGTTAACCGCAACGCAACGCAGAACAACACATTGGGTTCTCGTACTGCTTATGGTCGTGTTCATAACTTCCATAACTCACAGCGATTGACTAAAGACTTCACGCACCAAATCACTAACCCTCGCGGTACGTGCATGGAGCTATTCACTCAAAGCTCACCTACTAAGTTGCTTGAATGCCCTAATGCATCCGTTAAATGGAATGTATGCGGCGGCAAAGCGCCTGAAAAGAAAACGGCGTAAGGAGATAGATAATGGCGACTAATCGACCCAGCGCTGTAGCGACTACCGTACCGGATGGGTGCGTTACCGTTGTTAATCACAGTGGTGTAACGCACTACGAAGGCGGCAAAGAAGCGGTCATGGATCGTGAGCACATTCGACTGTGCACCGATCCGATCGTTGTTGTTGACCAAGGTGGTGACGGTATTAAATGGTCCGGCACATTGCCATCGGGTGAAGGGTTGCTGGTTAATGAATACCCTGATGGAAAAACCAGTGTATCGGTTAAGACGTGTGAATGTTTCAAGATGATCATTGGCACTGAAGAGATGCCGTTACCTGAAAAGCCACCTGCCGACAATCCTGCAAAAGAAAATGCGCCGTGCTTGTATCAGGCGGGCGAACACACTGTGCCGACCTATGTGGCTGGATGCCCTGTGACTGGCGTAATGATCATTAACTGCAACGATGCCGCCCTAGCATACGAGCTTAATTTCTCAGGCTGCTAAATATGTCTTATCCAAAGCCCGGTCAGGGTGCTGAATGGAAGGTTAAGAAGCCCGAATCAGAACCTTGCAACCCTTGCCCGATGCAGTGCAATGCTGGCTGCAATATGTGCACAACCAATCAAATGCCGAAAGGCATGGCAAGGGGATACGAGCCGCCAACGCCGTATCACGTTCCGATGCCCAAAGCTGATCCCGAAATCATAGCAGCGGTTCATCAAGTGCTTCAGGGGTTATGCCCTTTTATCACC
>CALIFM010000155.1 GCA_938021685.1 uncultured Gammaproteobacteria bacterium
AGATGCAGTCGCTCGGTGATCTCGGTCATGTCAGTCACGGTGATCCTCCAGGAGTTCGGCAAGGCGGGACAGTGCTCGGCTCGATCGGCTCTTCGCAGTCCCGGGTGGGATGTCGAGCGCAGCAGCGACCTGCGCTTCGGATGCACCATACTAACGTCTTCTAGCAAGGTAGGTCGCTTGCCTGATTTCTTTTCAACAGTATCCATCGTGTTTCCACAAGCGCTAAACGTGATATCGGATAGCAATAAACTGCTCACTCTATCAGCTTGCGCGCTCTGGTCTGTCAGCAAGCCCAAACCCGGGCCGTAAGCGACAATTTCAATATCAACATTGTCAATACCATAGTGCTTTTGCAAATTAACGGCATTATTGAGTGCTATTTTTTGGGTGCGCGGGTCATCTGTGCTCACCTGAATAACCACCTTATGCACCTTATCATCCGAATCAGCACTCGCAAAATACGCCATCGTCAGCATAGCGCCAAGCAGCACCAAGCTCAAACCTTTTGTTAAAGAATGAAATGCAGTTTTCATAATGACCTTTTAAATTTCTGAATATATTAAGCTACAACGAAGTAACCACCTTACAAACATTAAGACAACACACGGGCGGTCAAGTTCCCGTGTGTTGGTAGCTAGACTTATAAACGATCCTTAAGTTTCGCAGCAGCAGCTTTGGCCTTTTCAGTGGCTTGCTCTAAGCCGCCTAATGCACCTTGTAACTGCTCAACAAGCTGCGACAGCGTTTGCTTAGTTTCGCCTTCAACAGTAGCTTCTTCATCAGTTGCTTCTTCCGGCGCTGGAGCCTGCTCATCCGAAGCTTGTGTGGCGTCGGCAGCAGCTACAGCCGTGGCTGTGGCAGCGGCCGCTGCAGCTGTCGCTACTGCTGTGCCTGTGCTATCAGGCTGCGCCTCAGTTTGGGTAGCTTGCTCAGCTTGTGCTTCTTGCGTTGCATCATCATTTGCCTGTGCTTCAACTTGATCAGCTGGCTCGCCTTCAACCGCACTGGTTAGCTTTTCTGCCGCATCCGCATCTTCTTGAGGAGTCACTTCGTCGTTTACTTTAACTATCACACGCTCATCCGTGCTATTTGCCTCGACTTCTTCCGCAGCTGCATCGGCTGCTTCCTCAGTCTCTTGGCTCGCTTCTTCAGCCTTTTCTTCAACTTGCTCTTCGGTCTTCTCAGCCGTATCGGCTACTTCTTCAGTCGCTTCGTTCGCTTCTTCAACCTTTTCTTCTGCTTGCTCTTCAGCTTTCTCAGCTGTATCAGCAACTTCTTCAGTTGCTCCGCTTGCTTCCTCAACCTTCTCTTCTACTTGTTCTTCAGTCTTTTCAGCTGTCTCAACTGCTTCTTCGGTGGCTTCGCTAGCTTCTTCAGCTGCTTCATCACTTTCTACTAGGTTCTTAGCTGCTTCCTTGGTTGCTGCCATCATATCTGAACCTACTTCAACTGTTTTAGATGCGGCATCTTTACTTGCATCAATCGCTGCATTCGCACCGTCTTTAACGCCATCAACTGCATCTTGACTCAACTCCACAGTTTTATCTGCCACGCCCTTCGCCGCATCTTTCGCGTCATCGCAGGCACTTAAAGAAAGTAGTGAAGCCAATATAATATATTTAGTTTTCATAATCGTGACCAAAATTTGGTTAATTTAAAAGTTGAAGTGCACATAAACTATACGCACTATTAATCGCTAAAGTTAAGTAAAGTTTTAACCTTGGTATTACAACAAATTTTACCGCACCCAAGCTTAATTTATCCTTTATATCTACAGCAGAGTTATCATTCAGTCAAATTCGTCAGGCATATAACCGCAATCTGCCGCCCATAATCAGTTTGGTTTTGGGCGCAAGCACGCCGGTAACTAAAGTACTCTTGAGGCTGCGAATAGGTGTCTTGCTCAAGACAGTCAAACTGGCCAACACCCGCAGCAGCCAGTCGCAAACCAATATAAGCGGGCACATCAAAAAATAACTTGCTGTCGCGCTGATAAAAGCACGACTGCAGATTCACCTCTACCGTAGCTCGCTGCAGAATAGCCGCTTTAAAATCTTCCTGTACTTCGTAATACGCTTGCTGCATTGCCGGGCCAATCGCTGCCACAATATTATTGCGCACCGCCCCTGCTTGACACATAGTGTCAATCACAGCTTCATTGATGCCATCAACTGCGCCCTTCCAGCCTGAATGCGCCGCTCCAATCACTTTGTTTTCAGGTTCATAAAACAATACTGGGGCGCAATCAGCCCCTAAAGCACTGATACCAACATTTGGCAATTTAGTCACAAAGCCATCTCCTACAAAGGGCTGCTGTAACTGTTCAATTGACTCTATTAGTAAAACATCAGTTGAATGACATTGCTGTGCGCTGATTAGTTGCTGTGGCTGCAAGCTAAAGCACGCCGCCACCCGCATACGGTTTTGTGCAACATTCTTGGGCTTATCCAGAGACAAAGCGCCGCAATTTAAGCTTTCATACAAACCCGTCGACACTCCACCGCGTGCCCCGAAAAAGCCGTGCTCAATCCCTGCTTGCTTATTGAGCAAAGCACTGGTCAGATACAGTGGCACATCTACTGAATTTAAGCTTTGATCTTGCATTCGCCCCTTAAGCTTGTATGATTCAGTAACTTTAACGCGAAAATCGCGCCATGCCCAGCCCAAATCAACCCATACCTCAATCCGACTCGTCTCAAGCCCGTTTGCTTGACCTTTTCAGCAAAGAGATCAAGCCATTCTTACAGCTAACTCGTCTAGACCGCCCAATAGGTAGTTTTTTACTGTTGTGGCCTACGCTATGGGCGATTTGGATCGCAGCTGACGGCATGCCATCAGCACGTAATGTACTTATTTTCACCCTCGGCGTATTCGTGATGCGCTCAGCAGGCTGCGTTATCAATGATTACGCCGACCGTGATCTTGACGGCCACGTCACACGCACACGAAACCGGCCACTGGCCACTGGCGAAATCAGGCCTAAACAAGCTCTAGCTATTTTTATAGGCTTGCTTATGCTTGCCTTTGCACTGGTGTGTTTATTGTCATGGCCCACGATTAAATTTTCTTTTTTCGCACTTTTTATTGCCTGCCTCTATCCATTCTTGAAGCGCTTCAC
>CALIFM010000156.1 GCA_938021685.1 uncultured Gammaproteobacteria bacterium
TATTACATTGCCAAAGTAGCTAACACCCGCAGCAAAGCGGCGTTGTTTTTGCTTTGCTTAATTCCGCTGTGGGTAAGCGACTTAGTGCGCTCATTCGGCTGGATTGTGCTGCTGCGCGAAACAGGCGTGATCTCCACTACCTTACAATGGCTAGGCTTGGTCGATGGGCCGGTTGAGCTACTCTATAACGATTTAACAGTCGTCATCGGCTTGGTATACACCGTGATGCTGTTTATGATTGTCCCGCTGGTCTCAACATTGGACGGCATGGATGATAGCTTGATTGAAGCCGGCTATAACTTGGGCGGCACCCGCACAACCGTGCTGCGGCGCATCATCATCCCTTATGCGATGCCGGGCATTGTTTCGGGCTGCATTGTGGTATTTATGCTAACTGCTGGCAGTTATCTGACACCGATTTTATTGGGTGGTAAAAACAGCCAATGGTTTACTGAACAGATTTACGAGCAATTCATTACACGCTTTAATTGGGAATCAGGCGCTGCTTTTGGTGTGATGCTGCTGCTGTTTACCTCTCTTACAGTTTGGCTAGGGCTTAAATTAAGCGGCCAGACTTTAAGCTCAACTCTAGCCAAAGATTAAGCATAATTTAGGCATGATAAACGCAGCGCAAAACAGATGGCTGAATATAGGCTACCGGCTATATATCATTTTGTTTTTTGTGTATTTGATCTTGCCATTACTTGCGGCCGGGGCATTCGCTTTTAATGATTCGATGTTCCCCTCCTTGCCATGGAAGGGTTTTACCATGGATTGGTTTTTTGGCAGCGATGACCCTAAAATAGGTATGCTGCACGACCGCCGCTTACTCAATGGTTTGTCCATTTCATTTTGGGTGGCTTTGTTTGTCTCTTCGCTGTCGGTGCTGGTGGGCACTTGTAATGCATTCCTATTTGAACGTATCGATTTCCCGTTTAAAAATTTCTTTTACATTTTGATGATTGTGCCGCTAGTGATCCCAGGCGTAATTTTAGGCATCGCCATCTTGGTGTTTGCCAGCGACATTGCCAATGCCTTTGAAGACAACCTTAATTTCGACATCGAATGGCTACGCCCAGGCTTGGTGCTGGTGGTGCTCGGCCAATTTTCATTCATCACCACGATTACTTCTTTGGTGATTGCGGCGCGGCTGAAAAAATTTGACCGCGAAATGGAAGAAGCAGCACTGAATTTAGGCGCCAGCCCGGCGCGCACTTTACGAACAGTAACCTTGCCGTTTCTAAAACCCGCCTTATTCGGGGCCGGCATTGTTGCGTTTTTAATCTCTTTTGAAAACTTTAACACCACTTTGATGCTAGTAGGCTCTGATGCACCGCTCACTATCACCATGTATGACCGCATCGCCAAAGTCGGATCAACACCAGTGCTCAATGCCGTATCGGTGTTTCTAATGATTGGCTCAGGCGCCTTAGCACTGTGCAGCGTATTTATTCAGCGGGATAAACCCGATAGCTAGTAGCTAGCAGCTTGAAAAAGCTTGCTCAGGCATAATTCATTTCGCCTACCGAACCCATACCCAACTAATTAAATGACAAGCAACACTGAACACAACACCCATACCACACACGACGCTGAAGAAGATCTGCGTAATCAGGATATTAAAATCTATATTAATGGCAAACTGCATAGCCGGGACCAAGCTAAGGTATCGGTCTATGATTCTGCCTTTATGCTAGGCGATGGCATGTGGGAAGGTTTGCGTTTGTACAATGGCACTTGGGCCTTTTTTGATGAGCACATGGACCGTCTATTTGATAGCTGCAAAGCAGTTGACCTCGATATTGGCCTTAACCGAGAGGAAGTCCTCGAAGCTTTGCGATACACCGCTGATGCAAATGCAATGACCACCGATGTACACTGCAGAATGATGATTACCCGTGGGGTTAAGGTAAAGCCTTTTCAGCACCCTAGCTTGTCGCGTTCAGGCCCCACTATCGTCATTATCATGGAGCACTCAAAGCCTGCCAGTAACTTGCAATCAAAGGGCATACGCCTTGCAACCGTGCCGCAAGTGCGTGGCTTGCCAATGGCGCAGGACGCTAAATATAATTCTCACTCTAAGTTAAATTGCGTGATTGCTTGCTTACAAGCTGAGCAAGCAGGGGCCGATGAGGCGCTGATGTTAGACCCACATGGCTTTGTTAACACCACCAATGCTTGTAACTTCTTCATTGTGCGCAAAGGTGAGGTTTGGACTTCCACCGGCGATTACTGCATGAATGGCGTCACCCGTCAAAAAGTGATTAATCTATGCCGCGAAAATAATATCCCTGTCTTTGAAAAAAACTACTCGCTGGTTGAAGCTTATGGCGCCGACGAGGCCTTTCTCAGCGGTACCTTCGGGGCACAAACACCCGTGGCAGAAATAGACAGCAAGCCAATCGGCTCCCATACCGGGGCAGGGCCCATCACGCAACAGCTGCAAACCTTGTATAAAGCATTAATAGCAGAACATACTCAAACATAAGCGCTTGTACCGCATTAAGTTACCATTCTATAAGGCAACAGTTTTTGAATACAGTTTGAATCCGCCACGGTTAATGCGATGAGAATGTTACGACAGGTCTATCATTGCATCCAAAGTTTCTTGCAAGCTGCGCACCGCACCCGTTTGTAAATACTCCATCGCTTTTAATGACGCATCGTGAGCTTCAATGCTTGACCCTGCCACGCAGTCTTCAACCACACGACAAAAATAATCGCCCTGATGCGCGTCAACAAAAGTGTAATGCACACAAACATCGGTTAGGCCACCACACAACAATAAGGTGTCTGCTTTTAAGCCCTTAAGTAAGATCTCAAGGTCCGTGCCATAGAACGACGAGTAACGGCGTTTTTGGATCAAATAATCATTGGGTAGGAAGCCCATCTGCTCTTTGGCAATGTCAGTGTTGGGGTTGTTATCTAGGCAATGAATATCTTCATCACCGTCTAACTCACGCCCAAAATCCACCAAATCCGCCCGATGAATTTCTTGAATAAAAATGACTGGAATTGCACTCTGCCGCGCTTGGTCAATCAACAACCGCGATTGCGCCATGCGCTCTTTATAACCATGCATATTATCAATAGATCGCACCATACTATCGTCCACAAAGGTACTAGCTTGGATATCAATCACAATTAGTGCAGCCTTGCCTTCAATCAAGCTGCGCGGCTTAGCGTTTAGGTTTGCCATATTAGCTGGACGATTACCCCTCTGCAGATTCTAGATTCCAAACGTCAAGCAGCTTAGGTAAAGCGATATTCCAATCGAGCACACCGGTTTTATCGGCCCAATCTTGGTATTGCTTAAGCAGCTCTTTTTCCAACGGCGCGTTTTTTCCTGCAAAGTTATTCAGCTCGGTACGATCAGCATCCATGTCGTATAGCTCCCAATCACAACCGTGCTTACGGACCAACTTGAAGTTATCCAAGCGGACCGCACAATTACCTTCATGTTCAAAAAAAATCGGTTGTTCGCGCTCCCACTGCTTACCGGATAGTAAATCAAGAAAAGATTCGCCTTGCAAGGGCTGAATAGCATGTCCACCAAGCTCAGACAAGTAATTGCTTCCAGTTGCTTGCAAGATAGTGGGCAATACGTCGACTACATGACAAGGTGTATGCGCAATTTGGCCTGCCGCAATGCCTTTTGGCCAATGAGCAATCAAGGGGGTTGAAATGCCGCCTTCATGCACATAGTGCTTAAACTGCCGAAAAGGCGCATTTGAAACATTGGCCCACGGCTTGTCATAACTTTGGTAGGTCAAAGGGTCACCTGGACGCAGATTGGGGACATTGCCCATAGTAATCTTACGTCCATCATGAGTAGTGTCAGGAAAAAACTTAGCCCAGCCATCCTCGGCCATAAATTCAGCGCAGCCACCGTTGTCAGAGAGGAATAATATCAAGGTATTCTCAAATTGATCAAGCTGCTTTAATTTGGCTATCAAACGCCCAATCGACTGATCCATATGGTCAACCATTGCTGCATAGGCTGCCATTTTGCTCGCCTCCCAGTCTTTGAGCTTAATGGACTCCCACGGGAGGACTTCCTCATCACGCGGTGATATATCCCAATTGGCACGTAGAATATTGCGATGGTTTAACTCCTCGTGGCGCGCTGACCGAATCGCGTCCCAGCCCTTATTGTAGACACCATCATAACGAGCAATATCCTCAGCGGGAGCATGCAATGGCCAGTGGGGCGCAGCATGCGCTAGGTAGAGAAAGAAGGGGGCCTCTTCAACCGTTGCTTCTTCGATCATGTTGATCGCCTTATCAGTGATCGCATCGGTGAAATAGAAATCATCGTCAAAGGCTTCAACACGGCTATCATTTTCCAGCATATAGTGCGGCGAAAAAAAATTAGTTACCCCATCAACAATGCCATAAAACCGGTCAAACCCGCGTTGTCTCGGAGTTGGGTGATCAATATCGCCGACTCGCCAGCTATCGACCTCACGCGCCATGAAGTCGCCTGCTACGTGCCACTTACCCGACATAGCGGTGCGATACCCAGATTCACGCAGGACCTCAGCAATGGTGGCACTGTCATTACGAAGAAAGCCCTGATAAGCCGGCGTTCCAAGGTTTGCTCCCATGTGGCCCACACCTGCATTGTGTGGGTATAAGCCTGTCAGAAGAGAAGCGCGGGTCGGGCAACAACGCGCACAGTTATACATCGCGCTCAATAGCGCACCATCCATTGCCAGCTGATCGATGTTCGGCGTACGAATTTCAGACCCAGTAATGCCAAGATCAGCAAAACCCATGTCATCGACAAGAATTAATATGACGTTTGGTCTGCTACTCATAATGATGCTGTAAATATTATTATTAGACTAACTTTAACAGATTCCAAAGAGCCCTATTTAGCGAACAGAAATAGCACGTCGCTAGTGAATGGCACTG
>CALIFM010000157.1 GCA_938021685.1 uncultured Gammaproteobacteria bacterium
CTCAGCCTCACGCCCCGCCGCCTGCGCAAAACCCTTACCTTCCCCCGCATAAATAATCCCGCGCGAAGAATTAATCATCAGCCCCGCACCTTGGCTGTCTAGGCCGTGCTTAAGCACCGCTGCCAAGTCGCCGCCCTGCGCGCCCACTCCCGGCACCAGCAGCGGCATGTCCCCCACAATGGCGCGAATGTCGGCCAGCTCTTCAGGATAAGTAGCCCCAACCACCAAAGCCATTTGCTGGTTTTGATTCCACTGCACCGCACTTCTGGCAACATGCTTAGCCACTGTTTCACCATCGGCCATCAAGCCTTGAAACTCGCCACTGCCTGAATTTGAGGTGCGACAAAGCGCTACCACACCTTTGTCAGCATATTGCAAATACGGTTCGATAGTATCGCCGCCCATATAAGGGTTAACAGTAAGCGCGTCAGCCCCATAACGCTCAAACGCCTCTTTGGCATACATATCGGCCGTTGCGCCAATGTCACCGCGCTTAGCGTCCAAGATAACCGGTAGCATGGAGTAATGATGTTTGACATACGCAATGGTTTGCTCCAATTCTCGCTCAGCGCCCACGGCAGCATAATAAGCAATTTGCGGCTTAAAGCAACAAGCGAATTCTGCCGTAGCATCCACAATACTTTGATTAAAAGCCAAAATAGCTTTATTACCACTGCCTAAATGAGCAGGTAAGCGCTTAGGGTCAGGGTCCAGCCCCACACACAGCAAAGAATTTTGCGTTTGCCAAGCTTGCTGAATTAAATCGATAAACTTCATGCTTGTATTTTAACAACTTCGCGTAGCATTGCGGTGGCAAAAGTGCCTTTGGGTAAAGTAAATTTAAGCTGTAGGCTGCAATCATCCAACCAATGATACTGCAAGCTTTGCACCAGCAAACGTAACGAACGCCGCCCTTGCTTTAAGCCGTGTGCACACAAACCATCAGCAAACGCTGCATTGGCCTCCACAACGGACTGCTCTAAAGCCAAACAAGCGCCTTTCGCAACATGCCTTCCCTTGCCCCACAATGGGCCAGACGGGTGAATATCCCCTTGCACCAAGCGTTCAGCTAAATCCGTTTCGCTTCCATTTGGCACGAAAAAGCTATTGCTGCCTGCCAGCATCATCACTTCGCCGCCCATCGCTTTCTGCCAATCGCCCGCTGCTACTCTTGCTGATAGCACTTGATTAAACAAATAAGACCGCGCCGCTGACAAAGCCATGCTGCGCTGCACACGTCCAAGTTTAGCTTGTTGCACA
The DNA here is from genome assembly GCA_938021685.1 of uncultured Gammaproteobacteria bacterium. Classification (GTDB taxonomy): domain Bacteria; phylum Pseudomonadota; class Gammaproteobacteria; order Arenicellales; family Poriferihabitantaceae; genus JAAELZ01. Next base: position 1,261 of record CALIFM010000157.1, read on the forward strand.
AACAGCTTTTGCGCTTGCAACAAATTGTTGCCGTGCTTGCCAAAACGCTGTGCACCAAAATAATTTGGCACGCCATTCTGGCTTATACGCACTATATTAAGCTCAATCTCGTCTACATCGCCCACCAAATCACGCACAATGATGCAAAATTCATTCGCCTGATGGCTACCACGCTTAAGTTTAGACGTATGCCGCCTACTATTCAGCACTTGGATACCATCGCCATTAAGCGCAGTCATATCAAACTCATTTTGCTCTAATGGGGCACTAAACCACTGCCTTGTGACGGCCGCTTTATCCTTTAAGCCGCTATACCCCACATCCGCCACCTTACAACCAACAGCACTAGCAATTTGCTCAGCCACATCGATGCTATTGCGGTGCTGCTTTTCAACATACAACCATAAGTGCGCACCCTCGCCACGCGGACTGAAACCCAAGTGCTCAGTCACTTTGAAATCCGCAGCACTCTGCCGAATAACACCTGTGGCCGTAGGTGCATAAGCAGTCGGCAATTGCTCAAAATCGGTTTGTAGATTCACTGGACCTAAAAGAACATTCTTAGAAAATTGTGGGTTTACTCACGGATACTTTAGTTTACCATTAGCCTTACGCTAAATTATCGTTACCACACTGCAAAACGCTCATGACAACAAACAGCTTTGTAATCCAACCCGATGAGGCCGAAGCGCTTATCAAGCAAGAAGCGCCCTTGGTGATCGATCTCAGCAACACGCAAAATTATGCGCAGCAGCATATCCCCAGCGCCGTAAACTTGGCCTATGAGCACCTCATTGACGGCCAAGCACCTGCACCCGGCAACCTGCCTTCAATAGAACGTTTGCAAGCGCTGCACCAAGCCTTAGGCATTGACCCACAAGCCCCTGTGCTAGTATACGATGACGAAGGTAATGGCCGTGCCTGTCGTTTTATTTGGACCTTAGACTGCGTGGGTGTGCATAATTATCGTTTGATTGATGGGGGCATGCATAGCTGGGTAAACGAAGGACACCCCACAGAGCAGACAGTCAACCACCCTCATGCCAGCCAAGCAATTGAACTAAAAGTCGACCCTACTCCAATAGCCGATAAAGCGGCAGTACTAGCCGCCATCGAAGAACCTAACACCGTCATTCTAGATGTGCGTACCCCAGAAGAATATCACGGGCAACGCGGCGGTAGTCGTTTTGGGCATATCCCCAGTGCAGTACATTTAAATTGGCTAGATACCTTAGATCAAAACCGCAACTTACGGTTTTTGCCGGATAAGCAGCTACTAGACAAGTACGCACAGATAGGAGTGACGCCAGATAAAAAAATCATCGCCCACTGCCAAACCAACCACCGCTCGGCACACACCTATGCCTTGCTCAAGCATTTAGAATTTAAAGATGTAAAAGCTTACGGCGGTTCGTGGGCTGAATGGAGCGCTGACTTAAGTTTACCGATTGAATAATTCTTAAAACAAGCCGCTTTGCGCTAAGCCATCAAAGATAAATTGCACCGCCAAAGCGGCAAGCAATACACCTATAACGCGATTCAAAATCGATAGGCCTGATTCACCAAAAAGGCGCTGCAACCACGCAGCCGCCAGCAGGCAAACAAGGGTAAGCAGCAAAACGCTGATCAACGCCGCCACAATAGCCAATTCTTGTTGCACTACCCCACCTGCATTGGCATGCAACAAGATGATCATACCGATACCACCAGGGCCTGCAATCAAAGGGGTGGCCAGCGGAAACACCGTAATATCTTGCTTGGGCTTACTCTTCGCCTCTGTTTCAAGGCCTAACTCTTGATCGGTTTGATGCGGGCTTTCTTGAAACACCATGCTAATGCCAAGCAACAACAGCAGAATACCACCCGATGTGCGCAACGCCGCCAAGGAGATACCCAAGTGCTTTAGAAAAAAGTCACCTACAACCATAAACACTAACATCAATACAGTGGCAATCAGTACTGCTTTAATAGCGATACTGCGGCGCTCTTTAGGGCTATGGCTAGGCGTTAAGCTAGCAAAAATAATTGCGTTGCCAATCGGATCAATCAAGGCAAACAACGAAGTTAAAGCAATCACAAATTGCTCAGAAAAAATCGGGCTCATTTTAATAACTGCTAGACAATGACTACTAAATAGCTAGCGCAAACTTGATCAAGTCGCGCCGCCTTAACGAATACCCAGCAGTTTATGCGTTTGCAGGCTTAAATGCCACTGCGGATGAGCCAAACAATAGTCTAGTGCTGCCTGAGTATTGCTCTCCGTATGATCGCTTTCCATTGGCTGTAAATAAAAGCGTTTGAAATCTAACTTTGCAAATTGCTGCGGCATCGCATCTGGTTGCGGATAGACTAATTTGAGCTCATCGCCTTGCTGCTGCACTAAATCAGCGCAGCCCTTAGGGCTCACGCAAAGCCAATCAATGCCCTTCGGCGCAGCGATGGTGCCATTAGTTTCTACTCCCACCTCAAAACCGCTGTTATGCATGGCGTTTATCAGCGACTCGTCCAACTGCAAAAGTGGCTCACCACCTGTAAAAACCACGTAAGGTCGCAGTTGATTGCTAGCCATTCCTTTTGCCTCAATTGGCCAAAAGCTACTTAAGTGAGAGGCCAACTTTATTGCGTCAACAAACTTACCACCACCTAAGCCGTCTACCCCAACAAAATCGGTATCACAGAAATCACATTGAGCGCTAGCGCGGTCACGCTCAAGACCCGACCACAAGTTACAGCCTGCAAAACGGCAAAACACAGTGGGGCGGCCAGCCTGCGCACCTTCACCTTGCAAAGAATAGAATGCTTCTTTAATCGAATAAGTCACGTTTCAACCACCCTCACGATGCAACCTTATATGGGCAGTGCCGGTGAAGCCGGCCCCCAATTAAGCACCGTTCCATTGCCCTGCTGCTCGTATAAATCAATACGATTCATCTGCGGCAAGCTAGGCGCAAGTAGCTGCTTAATTAGCAACGCAATGTCACGGGTGCTGCCTTCTTGCAGAGATTCTATCTTGCTCAAATCATGGTGATCCAACTGTTCAACCACTGGCTTAAAGCGTAATTTCACATCACCATAATCGACTGTCCAGCCCATCACGGTATCCAGCGGCGCTTGCACATGCAGACGCGCTAAATAACTATGACCATGCAGCTGAGAAAATGGGCTGTCTTGCGGTGCTTTTTTAAGACGTATCGCGCTGTCAAAGTTAAACTCCTTCCAAATCCTAAACTCGACGCCATCATAATGACTGCCTGCAGTTGCCGTCTCATAGACCGACACCCAAGATAACGCTGAAAAGCTTGGTTTAAGCTTTTGCCATATCCACGCGCAAAGCCGTTCACTTGTTGGGTTTTCAAGGCCTTTGATATCATTTAAGCAACGTAAATGCAGTTGCGGCTGTAAGGTTGCCCATTGCTGTTCTAGCACATCAAGGTCAACCCCCATTGCTTGCTGATTAAGGCTCTGGTGGGCATGCAAAATCACTTCAAAACCATGCCCATGCATGCGCCCACACTGATGGCCAGCAGGCACATTAGGTAACTGGTGCGCTGCTTCAAAACGAAATCGCTTCCAGCTATGGGCCACTCCTTGTTGATCAATATCCACCCCTTCGTGCGCAGTGCTTTGCACGCCAATTTTGTCAATGCTAGCACCCTGCCACTGCGTATCAAGCCAACGCGCAATATTTTCGTTGGTCGGTGTTTCAATAATGTCGTTTAAATAACGATGATCGAGCGGCGCCACTTTTTGCTGCAACAAGGTTTGCAAATCAGTAACTTCTGCACCAGAGAAATGCGCCCAATCGCTGGGCAAGCTAGCACGCACCCGCGCCAGATAACTATGCCCATGCAAACGTCTTGCTGCACTACCTTCGGGCAAGCTATCAATTTTGCAAGCCGCTTCAAATGGCGCACTGGCCACAGTGTAACATTCGGTCATATCAAGCAGATTAACTGATGCGGCAATCTAATACCGAAATTAATCAAATGTCGCTAACAACGGGTCACGCATCCCTGCCTGCTCAAAACCAGCTATGCGCAATTGGCAAGCATCACATTCACCGCAAGGCTTACCATTGTCCGCTGGGTCATAACAACTGTTAGTTTGCGCATAATCGACACCCAGCTCTATACCTGTCTGCACAATCTGCGCCTTACTCATATACTGCAATGGAGCAAGTATTTTGACACCTTCATTTTCCGTGCCAAGCTGAGTAGCTAAATTAGCCATAGATTCAAACGCAGTAATAAACTCAGGCCGGCAATCAGGGTAGCCGCTGTAATCCACTGCATTCACACCTACAAAAATGGCGTTTGCTTTAAGTACTTCAGCCCATGCTAAAGCATAAGACAAAAATATCGTATTACGCGCAGGCACATAAGTGATCGGAATGCCTTCACCCATTTGTGCTTCATCGCGCCCTTTCGGCACAGCGATACTATCGTCTGTTAAGGCCGAGCCACCGAACTGGCGCAGATCTATGTTCACAATTTGATGATCAACCACCGAATATTGCTTAGCAACGCGCGCAGCAGCAGCAAGTTCAGTGGTATGGCGCTGCCCGTAAGCAAATGATAAGGCATACAGTGCATAACCTTGCTGCTGCGCCATTGCCATGACGGTAGTAGAATCTAAACCACCACTGAGCAGAACAATGGCCCTAGAAATGGCCTTGGGCGCTTGTTCCGAAGCGTTATCTACCATAGCGCAGACGTGCAAATCTATCAGCTTTCTAACAAAGCAGCATAACGCTTGGTGCGCTCACTGCTTTGCAAACCAATCAGTACTAGCATGGTCAATGGTATCGACAAAAACATGCCTACAGGGCCTAAAATCCAGCCCCAAAAGGTTAAGGACACAAACACCACAAACGACGACAAATTGAGCTTGTTACCGATCAAACGGGTTTCAATAATTTGTCCAACTAAAATATTAATCGCCACATAACCTGCCAGCACCGAAACCGCCACCACCCAGCCTTGGTCAATTAGGCCAATTAAAATGGGCGCAACTGCCGCAATGGCCGACCCTAAATAGGGGATGAAGTTAAGGAAAAAAGCCAAAATCGTCCATAAGGGAATATCATCGTAGCCAAAAACCCCCAGTAACAGTGCCACACAAAGTGCAGTGATGGCGCTAGCTACACTTTTCATTGCGAGATAATCCACAACTGTCTCACTAAAAAGAGTGAAATGCGGCAGAGACTCATCGGGGTTACTGAGCACTTTGCGCAGTTTATCTGGAAAATTCACCGCATCCACCAGCAAAAACAATACAGCAATGAATACGATTAAAGCATCGCCAACTAGACCGCTTAAGCCATTGAGCACGCGGTTAAACATACCCACTAAATTTTCAGGGCTAAGCACATTCAAGCCCGCTGCTTCTGGCAGACTGATACCTAAACCAGCTAGCCATTCACGCAAATTCTGATAAAGCAAAGTGAGCTTGACTTTATAACCTGGCAAATCAGAGCTGAATTCCGCCAACGAACCACTTAACCAAGCGACTAGCATGGCTCCTGCCAAACCTAACATCACTAGCACTAAAGTCAACGCTAGCGCATTGGGCATGCCCTTATTACGCAGCCAGGTGATCATCGGCGAGCATACAATCGCCACAAAAATAGCCATCAAAAATGGTGCCAGCAAACCACTAGCCGCACGCATGCCCGATAAAATAATGAACACCGCAGCCGTGATCAACAACGCCCGCCCTAAAGCAGAAAAATTAGCCTGCCCCAACATCTCCTTAATGCCTCAGGATACGTTCAATTTATACAGATGAATCAGACTGATTCAATTTCGCAATATGCTTACGCTCTACCAGCAGCTTTTTAGAATAACGCCCCTGCACCACATCTACCAACACTAGCACTGCGATCACAAAGTAAAATGTCGTTTTGCTCATTGGCGTAACTGGGTTACCAAAAAACTCGAGATGCGCAATATGGCCGCCTTCTGAAAGCAGCATGATGCCAACAATAAACAAAATGAACAGGCCTAACACTTCATACATGCGGTTCTTCTGTAAGAAATCCGCCACACGGTCTGCCAACCAGACCATCAGCACACCGCCAATAATAATAGCAGTGGCCATAACGGGGAACACGTCGGTTAAGGCGATTGCACTTAAAATAGAGTCAAATGAAAACACACTGGTCATCACAGAAATGCTGATAAGGGCTTTCATGTACGATGACTTAGGTTTATCAGAATGGCCAATATCATCCACCACTAGCATATGCATGATTTCTTTCACAGCGGTATAAATAATGAATATGCCGCCAAACAGCACAATCACTGCGTGAAAATTGAAATCACCATGGATACCAAAAGCATCAATCTTAAATAACGATTGGTCGAGCACACTGATCATTTTCATCACCGCAAACAGCAACACGATACGGAAGATAACAGCCATCGCAATGCCATTGCGGCGCAGCTTAGCCTGCTTAGCAGGGTCGACGCGCTTAGACTCTAAGGTGATGTACAACAAATTATCAAAACCCAGCACTGCCTGTAGTAAAGTCAGCATCAGAAGGGTAAAGAGATTTTCAAACGTGAATATTTCCATAATGTCAGTGAATCAATTTGGAGTGAAATTTTAACTAGCCCGATATTATCAAGTTATCCACCTATTTGCGAAGCACAAAGACAATACAAAGCTAAGTATTAGCTTAGACAAAGCGATCACCAGCAGAATTGGGCAAGCAAATTATTTAATTACGCTAAACAAACCTACAAACGACACCGCCGCCAAACCAATGCCTAAAGTACGATTGAAAGACGAGTCTTCACCTGAAATTAAATAATCATGCGCCTTCAAGCCAAACACATGGCCTACCGCTACGAATGGCCCCAGCATCAAAGCGAATTGCCAATTTAAAGGTTGATCAAAAGCTATAAACGCACTCATTTTAATCAACACTAGCACAATCCAAAGCACAAACATGGTATCACGGTATTGATGCTTGCCCACGTTCTTAGCATACACCGGTGCAATCAAGGGCGCACCCTGTAAAGCGGTGCCGCTCAGGTAGCCGCCGCCTGCTAAAAACAAACGATCTAGCCATGGCGATTGACTTTCGAGCTTTAAGTTAAAAATAAAAGTAGCAGCGATAAACAAAGTACACGTGTATAAAAACACAACCAACACACTAGAAGGCAAAGTTAAAAGGCCTAACACGCCTGCAACTTTAGGGATAATCAAAATCCACATTGACCGGCTTAAATAATGCCAATCAATATTACTTAAGCGGTTGTATACCGTAATTGAACTGAAAAACAACAAATGGAAACCAACAATAGGTAACCAAAAAATTGGATCTCCCTTGATCAGCAACAAAAATGGCAAAGCCAAAGCAGCGCCACCAAAGCCTAAGCCTGTACGTACAAAACCCGACCAGGCAAACACCAAACAAACAAGCACAGATTGCTGTAAGCTCAAGGCTTGAAAAGTAGTTAATACATAATCCATGGTGACTATTAACGAAGTGCATCAAAGCACGATAAAATGGTGAACATGCTACAGCACGGATAAAAAGGTATTGATTGTTTGCCTAAGCCCTTTCTAACCTTTTAACAGCTAAGGAATATCAGCTGCCTTAAGCGACCTGTTTTGATTTGCGAATTTAGCCAGATATTAGCCTTATAAAGCTACCTTTTTGTGTTTTTTTCTGGTATAAACTCGCTCCTTGAAATTTATTAGCGGCTGCTATCATTTTAGCGCCGGTTTATTAAGCCAACTAGGTAAGCCACTAGGCTAGACTAATTTACTAGGTTCAAATCATGTCAAGAGTTTGTCAGGTCACTGGGAAAAGCACCATCTCAGGAAACAACGTGTCTCACGCGAACAACAAAACCCGCCGTAAGTTTTTACCCAACTTGCATTACAAAAAGTTTTGGGTCGAAAGCGAAAAGCGCTGGGTTAAATTACGCGTCTCTAATGCTGGCATCCGCACCATTGATAAAAATGGCATTGAAGCGGTATTGGCCGATATGAGCCAACGCGGCATTAAAGTATAAACAGCTAAGCCAGCACAAATAGGTAAACAACAATGCGTGATAAAATCAAACTAGTGTCATCTGCTAAAACAGGTCACTATTACACCACCACGAAAAACAAGCGTACTCAAACTGAAAAGATGGAGGTCAAGAAATACGACCCCAAGGCGCGTAAGCACGTGATGTACAAAGAAGCGAAGATCAAATAAATTTGATCTTAAGATTAGCAAAAAGCCTCGGCATGCCGAGGCTTTTTGTGTCTGTTTATTTCAATTACAAATATCCATGCCTGGCTAAATACACTTACATTTTTAAAGACCAGGAAAAACTTAACATGGGTGTTAGTCTCCCCCTACTTTCAAAAAAGTTGTTCAGAAAGAGAATATTATGACAATCGAAATATGGCTAGCTTTTGTAGCAGTCAGTGTGGTTTTTGCAATTATCCCTGGGCCCACAGTGATACTGGTGGTAAGCCAAGCCATCACGCATGGCAAAAAATCTGTCCTACCTCTAGTTCTTGGGACCTTATGCGGCGATTTCATTGCCATGTCTTTATCCTTAGTCGGTGTAGGCGCAATCTTACTGACGTCAGCAAAGTTATTTTTAACTTTGAAATGGATTGGGGTCGCCTATTTAGTTTATCTCGGAATAAAATCGTGGCGCGAAGAGCCTCCTAACATGACTTCTATGGCAGCCGACGATATAACCGTATCTAAAAGAGAAATGTTTCAATCTTCCTTTATTGTTACTGCATTAAACCCCAAAAGTATTGTCTTTTTTATGGCTTTTTTCCCGCAATTTTTAAATCCTGAAGCACAAACAGTGCCTCAATTGATCATTCTAATGGCAACCTTTTTAGGCATCATTTCCATTACCATTACTTCTTTCGCCCTATTTGCTGGTTTAGTCAGCAATAAAATACAGAGCTACAAGGCACGTAAAATGCTAAATCGCCTTGGAGGTGTCGCGCTTATCGGAGCTGGAATATTGACGTCAATGATGCAACGTCAACAAGGCTGAGATTTAAAATGATCATTAAACCTGGCACGATTAAATTTGCTTGGGGGGGTGGAAGGGAGAAAGAAAGCTATCGCACAAATATGCTCACCCTCCCTTATGCAGCATTACTTCATGCGGAAAGTAATACGTCCTTTCGTTAAGTCGTAAGGGGTTAGCTGCACCGTCACCTTGTCACCGCGAAGAATGCGGATGTAGTGCTTGCGCATTTTGCCAGAGATATGTGCTATCACTTCATGACCGTTCTCCAGCTTTACTTTAAATTGGGTATTAGGCAGGTTGTCAATCACCGTGCCATCCATTTCAATATGTTCTTCTTTCGCCACGTTGGCTTTGCTCCATAAGTAAATTAAGGCGCGAGTGTAAGGCAAGCGCCGAATTTGCGCAAATCTGCACGCAAACTTTGTTCAGTCAACAAACAGGTCAAAATCAACCCAATCGTTGTCCACATATAAATATAAGGGCTTAAAATTAGATTTGTAGTCCATTTTTTGACAATTTTTTATCCAATATCCTAAATAAACGTATTCTAAATCAAGTTCTTGCGCCTTTTCAATTAAAGTAAGTATCGCAAAGGTGCCTAGACTACGCGACTTGTAGCTAGGATCGAAAAAGGTGTACACCGCCGACAATCCCTGTTCCACCACATCTACTACGCTCACTGCCACCAAATCTTGGTCTAACCAGAATTCTGCAAAGGCTGTTCGCACCGTTGATTTGACCATTGATTCCTCGTAACGGCTACGGTCTTTATGGTCCATTGAATCACCCGTATGCTTCCATGCTTGATAGCGGCAATACAATTGGAAATGGCGCTCGTCGTACATCGCTTCCATAAAGGTCACACTGATGTCTTGATTACGCTTGATAGTGCGCCGCTGTGACTTATTTGGTTTAAATAAGGCTGTCGGCACTTTGGCGGACAAACAAGCTTTGCAACTGGCACAATGTGGCCGGTAGACCATTTCGCCGCTACGTCGAAATCCAGCTTCAATCACATGGCTAAAAACTGGGTCACTGATCACACTGTGCGGGTCCAACAACAAGCTAGAAGACTGCTCCCCAGGCAAATAGGGGCATTCATGCGGCGCCGACAAGTACAGCGACGGAAATTCAGGTACGCTGGTCATATATATATTCTACCTACACCATTTAATTTCTGCTACCTCGCTTTGTAAAGCGATGGCTATTTGCTGCATGAATACGTCACGGCTAATTTCTTGCGCTCCTAAAGACAACAAATGTGCTGACGACACTTGGCAGTCAATCAAGGCAAACATCTGCTTACTTAAATGCTCGCACAAATGACCTAGGGCTGCTTTTGAAGCATCGGTAACGGCACTAAACATGCTTTCGCCAAAAAACACCCTGCCCATGGCCAAGCCATAAAGCCCTCCAACCAAGTGCGTGCCTTGCCAAGCTTCTACACTGTGCGCCACACCTAATTCATGCAATTTGATATAAGCAGTGCGCATGTCACTAGTTATCCATGTACCGCTATTATCGCCGCGCGGCGCGGCGCACTGGTCAATTACTTGCTCAAACGCACGATCAAAAGTATAGCTAAACTGCGCTTTACGCAGCGAGCGACGAAGACTGCGCGAGTATTTAAAGTCTTTAGGGTACAACACACAACGCGGATCAGGTGACCACCACAAAATAGGCTGATCGTCTTCATACCACGGGAAAATGCCGCTGCGATACGCTAAACGCAGCCGCTCAGGTGATAAGTCACCCCCCATCGCCAACAAACCCTCTTCAGTGGCTTCATGCAGCGGTGGAAACGACATCAATTCCGACATAAAAACACAGC
>CALIFM010000158.1 GCA_938021685.1 uncultured Gammaproteobacteria bacterium
TTGGCCGTAAACGTGAAAAAAAAGTGCTGGATAGCGATGGCTATCGCGCTAATGTCGGCATCATCGTTTGTAATCATGCGGGTCAAGTATTATGGGCCAGACGGGTGCGGCATGATGGTTGGCAATTTCCACAGGGCGGCATTGAAAGTCAGGAGTCTCCTCGTGAAGCGGCCTACCGGGAGCTTTATGAAGAAGTGGGTTTATTCCCGCACCAGGTGCGTCTTCTAGGCAACACTAATCAGTGGTACCGCTATGAAGTGCCAAGGCGCTCTAACATGCGCGGCAGTTTTAAAGGACAAAAGCAACAGTGGTATTTGTTTCATTTGACTGGTAAGGAAGACGACATTCGGCTTGATCGTGGTAAAAAGCCTGAATTTGACGGTTGGCGCTGGGTGGATTATTGGCAGCCATTGGACGATATTGTTGACTTTAAAAGGGACGTTTATAAAGGGGCTTTGGCGGAATTAGAGCCTGTTTTGAAAAATGCATTCCATTTGCGCTCGGGCGAACGTTAAGCTTGCTTAAAGGAGTATTGTAGTAAAAAGTGCTTTGAAGGCTTTTTAGTAAAGCTAGTCTTGAGTCTTTTCGTGAAATTATTTTTGCAAAGCAAGTGAACTTAACCACTTAGCTGACGTCTTAAGTAGTAATCCTTCATTTTAATACATGGCTTTTATGAATCTTGATATGATGAAAATTTCACAGCGCCTATTGATTTTATTTAGTTTTGCTTTTGTTCTGCTGAGTGCAAATGTACAAGCGGGCAGTTTACAGAACATGCAAGGTGGAGATACCACTTTAGAGGCACAAATGGAGAAAGGGAAGTGGACAGTCGTTATGCTGTGGGCATCTGATTGCCACATATGTGCTATTGAAGCGCCTGATTATGCTGCTTTTCATGCAAAATATTCGAACATCAACGCTAAGGTAGTAGGGGTTTCTTCTGACGGTGCGGAAAAAAAGCAAGCTGCTGAAGCCTTTGTGAAAAACCACAAACTAAATTTCCCTAATCTTATTGGCGATGTATATACAGTGGCTTCGCTTTATCAAGAGCAGACTGGGGAAGCCTTTCGTGGCACGCCGACATTTATGGTGTTTGATCCGGACGGTAAGTTAATGGCTGCACAACCGGGCGCAGTGCCACCCGAAGACATCGAACGGTTTATCGCAGCTAATTAAAAGTCTAACTTCGTTAAATTTTAAGGATAGAGCTTAAATTGCTGGCTGATTAGCCTGTCTGCGCTACTCTCTGCTTAGCGATGGCGGCCTCGCGCGCTGCAAAAATAGCATCAGGGATGGCTTGCTTATCTGCTGTGGCTGCGGCAACTTCGCCTGTATCTACGCTGCTTGCGGCGGCAAAATATGTTTTAAGTAAAGTTTCTTGTGGATAGGGCCGTTGTGGAAAATCGCCGCCGCGCCCTTGAGCATCGGCCTTACAGCACAAAGTAAACTGCGTGAGTCGTTGCGGATTGCGAAAAGCGTCGATGCGTGCCAATAATTTCAGCACCGTGGCGGGGCGCAATTGGGCCAAAGTGTGCATCAGTAGATGATCTCGGCAAACTAAAGTAGCCAAGCGCCTTTCTTGCTTAGGTACGGTATAGCGTTTGCATACTCGTTCTACTAAGGCAACGCCTCGTTGTTCGTGCATGCGGTGGCCGGGCAAATCTGTGGTTGGGGTCACGGCTTTGCCAAGGTCGTGCAGCAGTGCGGCCAGCAGCACTGCATTGTCATTGCTGAGTTCCCGTGCGCGGTCAACCACCATCAAGGTATGCACTCCGCAGTCAATTTCAGGGTGATACTCTGCTTTTTGTGGGACGCCAAATAAAGCTTCAATTTCGGGCAAGATTACTTGCAAGGCACCACATTGGCGCAGTATCTCAAAAAACACCGAAGGCTTAGGGCATTGTAAGGCAGCTTTTAGCTCTTGCCAAACGCGCTCACTGACCAAGGTATTGGCCTCCCCAGCGACTACCATGTCTTGCATCAGCTGCATGGTTTCAGGTGCAACCGTGAAGCCTAAGGGGGCAAAGCGTGCAGCAAAGCGCGCCACGCGCAAAATGCGCACCGGGTCTTCGCTAAAGGCAGAGGATACATGGCGTAGTGTTTTACTGCTTATATCTTTTAGGCCGCCGTGTGGGTCAATCAGCTTGCCTTTGTTGTCTTGCGCGATGGCATTGATAGTTAGATCACGACGCGAAAGGTCTTGCTCTAAGGTAACCGTAAGATCGGCATAAATCTCAAAGCCTTTATAGCCTGCGGCTACTTTACGCTCGGTGCGCGCTAAGGCATATTCTTCGTTTGTTTTTGGGTGTAAAAAAACTGGAAAATCCTTGCCAACGGGAGCGTAGCCCGCTTTACTAAGCGCATCAGCGGTGGCGCCGACCACTACCCAATCACGATCAACGACATCAAGCCCCAGTAATGCATCTCGAACCGCACCACCGACCAGATAAATTTCATAAGTTGAAGGCTTTGCAGAAGCAGTCATGGCTGAGCTATGTAGTTGAGCGTTTGAAGGTTGGTGTTAAAGGAGGTGTGCTAGTGCTGTGTTTGCTTGGTCTAAGTGCCTGTGAAACCGCGCGTTATTATTCACAAGCAGTGCGTGGCCATAGCCGTATTATATTCAATCAGCGGCCGATTGACGAATGGTTAAAAGATGAACAGCTTGAAGCGGCGCAAAAGCAAAAGTTGCAACTGGTGCAAGCGGCGCTCAAATATGCCGAACAGGAATTAGGCTTACCCAGTAATGGCAGTTATACCAAGTATGTTGATACGGGCCGTGACTATGTGGTGTGGAATGTGATTGCTACACCCCAATATTCGATTTCCCCTTTGCAGCAATGTTTTTTGGTGGCGGGCTGCGTGAGCTACCGCGGTTTTTATGCGCTTGATGATGCCAAGGCCTATGCGGATAAATTAAAACAAGCCGGTAATGATGTGTATGTCGGCGGGGTGTCGGCGTATTCCACTTTGGGTTGGTTTGCTGACCCACTGCTCAATACCATGTTACGTCATCACGATGATTCACTGGTGAGCACCTTGTTTCATGAGCTTGCGCATCAGCAGGTTTATTTGAAGGGCGATACCGCGTTTAGTGAATCGTTTGCCACCGCGGTGGAAGAAATGGGTTTGCAAGCTTGGTTGCAGCAAAAAGGGCAGGCCTCACAGTGGCAAGACTATTACAAACGGCAGCAAGCGGTGGCCGGAGTGGTAGCAATGATTTTGCGTCACCGTACAGAGCTTGGTATTGCTTACAAAAAAGCACAAGGTGATGCTACTCGGCTAGCAGCGGTCAAGCGAAAAGCATTTGCGGCTTTAAAATCTGATTACGCGACCTTGCAGGCTAACGGCGGTGGTACAAAGGGCTTTGATCGTTGGTTTGCCAGTAACATCAATAATGCCTCTTTAGTATCATTTGCTGACTACAATACTTGGGTAAAGGCGTTTATTCAGCTGCGTGAAGATAGTGCCAGTTGGGCGGACTTTTATGCGCAAGTGGAGCAGTTATCCAAACTTAATAAGGGTGAGCGTGAGCAGGCCTTAAGTGCTTTGAAAAAAGCAGTCGGTAATGAGTAAACAGGGCGCCAGCCTAGTTGTTGAGCACCCTTTGCGCGGCATCGCTTATATGATATTAGCGATGATTGTTATTCCCTTTTTGGATGTTTTTGCCAAGCAGTTGACAGAATACTATTCAGTTATGCAGGTGTCGTGGGCACGTTTTTTGTTCCATTTGTTGTTTCTGATGCCGTTGCTTATTGTCAGCGGCCAGCCTTGGCGTAAGCGCCCCAGTAATTTAGGTTTACAGTTATTTCGTGGTTTGATGCTGCTTGGCAGCACGGCCATGTTTTTTTACGCCATTAAATACAACCCCATTCCTAATTCATTAGCTTTGTTGTTTGTCTCGCCTTTGATCGTCACTTTGTTGTCGCCGCTGGTGCTAAGCGAAGCCTTTGGTTGGCGGCGTTTCATCGCCACTGTGGTAGGGTTTATGGGGGTGATGATTGTTTTGCAACCGAGTAGCGAACAATTCAAGCCCAGTATATTACTAGCTCTGTTGTCGGGTTGTTGTTATGCCAGTTATATTTTGGTTACGCGACGCTTGTCGAGTGATAAAACCCCTTTGCTGACTTTGTTTTATACAGGTTTGGTGGGCGTACTGGTGCTGGCGCCGTTGATGCCGTTTGTCTGGGTGCAGCCTGACCTAGAAGCATGGGGTTTGATGGCGACGATGGGTGCGGTGGCCGCGCTTGGGCATTATTTGATCATCCTTGCCTGTCAGTATGCACCAGCCTCGGTGGTGTCGCCCTTTAATTATTTTGAAATTGTAACTGCAACTTTATTAAGTTTGTGGGTTTATGACTATTTCCCTGCGCTGCATGTTTGGCAAGGTGTGG
Organism: uncultured Gammaproteobacteria bacterium; assembly: GCA_938021685.1. GTDB lineage: Bacteria > Pseudomonadota > Gammaproteobacteria > Arenicellales > Poriferihabitantaceae > JAAELZ01. The sequence continues at coordinate 4,392 of CALIFM010000158.1, forward strand.
CAATTATTATTGCCTCTGGTATCTATATCTCTTGGCGAGAGATGCAAATAGGTACAGACTAAAAAAATAGTCGATATGATTTAGATATAGATTTTATTTGCTTACAGGGAGCAATAGAAAGGCGCGCAGTTGCGCGCCTTATAAGCAGACAAGTGTTGCTTTAAATCCTTGATTAGGCTGATCTAGTCAGTAGCCTTAGCATTAAATTCAACCATGCGGGTGATAGAGCGCGCCGCTTTCTTGCGTACTTTTTCGTCCACTAATATCTCATTGGTGCCGGTGTTCAACACGTTTTCTAGACGTTGCAGATCATTCATTTTCATCCATGGACATTCAGCGCAGCTTTCGCAGGTGGCGCCTTCGCCGGCGGTGGGGGCAGGGATGAATTTTTTGTTCGGTGCGGCCTGTGCCATTTTGTGAAAAATGCCGCGCTCTGTTGCCACAATAAAAGTGTTCGCGTCTAGGTCACGCGCAGCGTTGATGATTTGAGTGGTTGAGCCGACTACATCTGCCAGTTCAATTACTGGGCCGGGTGACTCAGGATGTACCAGCACTTTAGCGTCTGGCTTGGCTTTCATTAATTCTTTCAGTGCCACGGCTTTGAAGTCTTCATGCACAATGCACGAGCCTTCCCACATTACCATGTCAACGCCGGTCATTTTTTGTACATAGGCGCCTAAGAACTTATCGGGCGCCCACAAGATTTTTTTATCTTGGTCGCTTAAGTGCTTCACTAGGTCAAGGGCGATGGACGAGGTGACCACCCAATCAGCACGGGCTTTAACGGCAGCACTGGTATTGGCATATACCACTACTTCGCGGTCGGGGTATTGGTCACAAAATTCGTTAAATTGGTCAATTGGGCAGGCTAAATCCAGCGAGCACTCGGCGTCAGTTTCTACCATTAAGATGCGCTTTTCCGGGCTGAGGATTTTTGCTGTCTCACCCATAAAACGTACACCGGCCACAATCACGGTATCGGCTTCGCTGTTTAAGCCAAAGCGTGCCATTTCTAATGAATCACCCACAAAGCCGCCGGATTCTTCGGCTAAGTCTTGTAGTTCACTGTCAACGTAATAATGCGCAACTAACACTGCATTTTGTGATTTAAGCAAAGCTTTGATGGACTTAACCAACTTTTCTTTTTTCTCGCCTTCAAGGTCGATGCCGCGTGCTTGTTCAGCCGCTGCTGCAAGGGCGCGAATTTGATCTTGATGTGACTCTGGGGCAGAAATATTAATGCTCATAGTGTTCTCGCAATTTGCGTTGTTGACGGGGTAAATATAAGGGAATTTGACGGAAATTCAATATGCCACAAGCTAATAACTTAAGCGCCAGCGTGGCTTCAAAGTTTGATTTTACTTTCGGTGCCGTCGCGAAGGCGCTGGATGTTTTCTTGATGTCGCCAAAATAATGCGGCTGCCAAGGCAAGCGACATGATGATATAGGCCAGTACTGGGTGAAAGAAAATGAATAAAAAAGGAGTAAGTGCAGCAGCAATAAGCGCCGATAATGATGATATACGGGTAATGACCGCAGATGCTAGCCAAATTATGGCCGCGAAGGCGGACACTTTAATACTGATACCTAGTAGCACGCCGATGGCGGTGGCTACTCCCTTGCCGCCTTTGAAGCCAAAAAATAGAGGGAATAGATGGCCTAAAAAGGCGGCTAGACCAGTGAGTGCAACAATCATAGGGCTGCCTGACAGTTTGATGGCAATCAGCACAGGTAGCGTGCCTTTAAGGACATCGCCGAGTAAGGTGAGTGCAGCTGCTCCCTTGTTGCCCGAGCGCAGCACATTGGTGGCACCGGGGTTGCCCGAGCCTACTTTACGCGGGTCGTTTAGCCCCATTAGCTTAGAGACAATGATCGCGCTGGATAATGAACCCATCAAATACCCCATTAAAGGTAGACAGATGAGTAGTAAAAATTTAATCATTTCGACTACACTATATTGTTTCTTTTAGTTTACTTGAGCTTATGGACATTATCTATCTTCATGATCTAGCTATCGACTGCGTGATTGGTGCTTGGGATTGGGAGCGGGAGATTACGCAAACGGTGTATGTTGATTTAGACATGGCCTTTGATATTTCTAGGCCTGGGCGCAGCGATGACTTGGATGACACTTTAAGCTATAAAGACGTTTCCATTCAAGTGAGCGAATTGGTGGTGCGCCGTCAATTTAAACTAGTTGAAGCGATGGCAGAGGAAATTGCCGATTTGTTGCTCGATGAGTTTGATGTGCCGTGGTGCCGTGTGCGTATCAACAAAAAAGGGGCGGTAAGCCGTGCACAAGACGTGGGTGTTATCATTGAACGTGGAAAAAAGTAATGCAAGTTGTATTGAGTTTGGGTAGCAATATCGAACGTGAACAGAATATCCGCTTTGCCATTGCACAGCTATATACTTACTTTGATGATGTGGTGCTATCGCCTGTTTATGAAACCGAGGCAGTGGGTTTTGAAGGGCCGTCTTTTTATAACCTAGTGGCGCAAATTGATAGCGACTTGAGTGTGGCAGCACTGCTTGAGATATTGCATAAAATTGAATCGGGTGCTGGTCGCTTACGCGGAGCAAAAAGCTATGGCAGCCGTACTTTGGATATCGACATTTTGCTGTATGGCGATCATGACTTGCGAGCCGAAGGGCGCAATATTCCACGTGATGAAATTGACAATGCAGCTTATGTGTTGCGCCCCTTGGCAGATATTTTGCCCGATGGTCGCCACCCTATCAGCGGTGAGCGCTATGCACAGTTATGGGCGCAATTTGATCAGATCAGTCAGCAATTAGAGGCGATAGAGTTTGCCTTGCCTGCATAAGCGCTGTTGAAGGTCAAGTTCAAATGACGACTGATTTTAAATCTGCTTTACAGGCCGGGCTAGATGCCTTGGGCCTCGAAGTGGATGCACAGCAATTAGAGCAGTTGCTGGCGTATTTGCGTCTGTTGGACAAATCACGTCATAAAATTAACTTAGTGTCGGTGAATGATCCGATGCGTTTAGTTTCGCATCACGTGCTGGATTCACTTAGCGTAGTGGTGCACCTCAAGGGCAAGCATATTTTAGATTTTGGTACTGGAGCAGGCTTGCCGGGCTTGCCGCTGGCTTGTGTAGAACCCGCACGGCAATTTACATTGTTAGATAGCCGTGCGCGGCGCATTGAGTTTTTAAACTATGTGTGCCAGCAAGCTAAAATTGGCAATGTGCAGACGGCAATTAGCCGAGTGCAAGATTATTTTTATGTGAATTCCAGCGATGTTGCGCAAACTTTGCCGCACGCGCAGACAAAGTTTGATACCCTCGTATGCAGAGCAGTAGCCTCCTTGCAAGACTTGCTAGATATGACAACCCATCTGCATGCCCCGGGCAGCCGATTGATTGCTATGAAGGGGCAGCTTCCTGAGAAAGAGATAGTCGGTGTACAGCGTGCTTTGGCGTATTCAAGCTTGGGCTATTCAATAAAGGTAATCGAAGTGTATGAGCCTGATTTAAAGGCGCAGCGCCACTTGGTAATGATTGATTTTAAGTAATGACACATATCATCGCAGTAACCAATCAAAAGGGCGGAGTCGCGAAAACAACCACGACGGTTAATTTAGCAGCGGCCATGGCGCGGCGCGGCCTTTCTACTTTGTTGGTGGACATGGATCCGCAAGGTAATGCCAGTGTGAGCAGCGGGGTGAATATCCGCGAGCTTGAAGCAGGTAGCTATGATGTGTTGATTGGCGAAACCTCTGTTAAAGACGCGATTGTTGCGTCTACTAATGGCTATGATGTATTACCGGCCAATGATGATTTGGCCGGGGCGCAGGTGGATTTGATGGAGTTTGATGACGCTAATTTGCGTTTGAAAAAAGCACTTAAAAATGTGCAGTCGCAGTACGACCTTATTGTGATTGACACACCGCCTTCGTTAAATGTGTTGACTATTAATGCACTTGCAGCGGCGCCTAAGGTGTTGCTTCCGGTGCAGTGCGAATATTTTGCGCTGGAAGGGGTCAATAGTTTGTTGACGACTTTGGCGATGGTTAAAAAAGCGCTTAACCCGCAGCTCGAGATTTTGGGTGTGGTGCGTACTTTATATGATGGCCGTACTGGCTTGGCGGTGGAAGTGACTAAAGATTTAATGAAACATTTTCGTGAAAAGCTGTGCGAGACGCTCATTCCGCGTAATATTCGCTTGGCTGAAGCGCCGGGTCATGGGGTGTCAATTTTTGAATATTCACCGCGCTGCCGTGGTGCCTTGGCTTATAAGGCCTTAGCAGAAGAGCTGAGTACTCGCCTTCAGATTGATAATTGAGATGGGTTTATGGCAAAAGGAAAGAAAGCAAAATTAGGCCGCGGTTTAGATGCTTTGCTGGGCGACAGCAGCGCAAGTGCTTTAGATAAATCCTCTTCTTCGAAGGGAGCAGAGCAAGCGGTAGGCGGCGATGTGTTTAAAACCTTGCCGGTGGAATTTATGCAACGCGGTAAATATCAGCCGCGCAATTTGATGGACGAGGAGGCGTTGCAAGAATTAGCCGCGTCGATTAGTACGCAGGGCATTGTGCAGCCGATTTTGGTGCGTGAGCTGAAAAAAGATAGTTACGAAATCGTTGCGGGTGAACGTCGCTGGCGAGCAGCGCAATTGGCGGGGCTTGAACAGGTGCCGGTGATTGTACGACAGATTGAAGATGAAGCAGCGGTAGCCGTGGCGCTGATTGAAAACATCCAGCGTGAGAATTTAAGTGCGCTGGAAGAGTCGCGCGGTATTGCCCGTTTGCTAGAAGAGTTCGGTCTAACTCACCAGCAAGCAGCTGATAGCATTGGCCGTTCACGTACGGCAGTGACTAACTTGCTACGTTTGCTTTCTTTGAGTCCTGCCGTGCAAGATCTATTAGAGCAAAAGCAATTTGAAATGGGCCATGCTCGGGCTTTGCTTGCGGTGCCAGAAGCCGAACAACTGATGGTGGCGAAAAAAATTATTGGCGAGAAAATGTCGGTGCGCCAAGCCGAGCAGTGGATAAAGCGCCATCTTGAGCACGATTTGCCCACGCCTAAAAGCTCAGGTGGTAATGCAGATATTATGCGCTTGCAAGATAAACTATCTGAGTCTTTGGGTGCGCAAGTTCAACTGCAAGATAGAAACGGCAAGGGTAAATTGGTGATTAGTTACCATTCTTTAGCCCAATTAGATGGCATTATCGAGCAAATTACCGAATAGCTTTTATGACCGTAGGTGGCAATGGCGTGATAGTGCTGTCACTTGATTGGTACAACTAATACTAATTAGCTAGATAAAAGCATTGACCGTAACACTAGGCATTTCCTATAATCTCCGCCCCTTAAGGTGGGCCGAGGTAGTATGATTGACCGCTTATCTCGGTGTTTTCGCCAAGTGGTGGCTGCACAAAGCATTATATGGTTGCTTGCAAGCCTTATTGCGTTAATTTTTTTTGGCGCGTTAATGGCAAGAAGTACTGCTTTTGGTGGTGCAATAGCCATTATTAATACTTGGCTTGCTTGGCGCAGTGTGAAGAAGTCAAGTGAGTTGGCGTACCAGCAGAACGATTTGGGCATGTTGCCTTTGTTGTCCGGCTGGGTGCAGCGGCTGATTTTGTTTGCTGCAAGCTTGACTATCGGTGTGGTGCAATTTGGTTTGTTGCCGCTTGGGATGGTGACAGGTTTTGTGCTGACTCAAATAGGTTATTTGGCTTGCCGGGATAAGCCGGCTAGTGATATTTAAGGGCTGCACTTGTAGGCGATAGGCAGATTAAAGACGTTTGGCGGTCGGATAATTGCGGCGCGAAGCGGTAAAGTTATAATTTTTTGAAGACCCTATATTAAAGATTAGGTAATATGGCATCTGAAGGAACACTTACATCTAGTGGCTATATCAAGCACCACCTAACCAACCTTACTTTTGGTTGTACAGATGATGGTTGTGGTATTGCTCATAGTGCAGAGGAAGCGAAAGAGATGGGCTTTTGGGCCATCCATCTAGACACTATGTTTTGGTCAATTTTTCTTGGTGCTCTGTTTCTGTTTATTTTTGCTCGAGTGGCTAAAAATATACAGGCAGGCGTGCCTGGCGGCATGCAAAATTTTGTTGAATGGATTATTGAGTTCATTGACGAAAACGTACGCGGCTCATTCACAGGTAAAAACGACTATGTTGCACCGCTTGCTTTGTCAATTTTTTGCTGGATTTTCTTGTGGAATTTTATGGATTTGATTCCTGTAGATGTTATCCCGGAGTTTGCAGTGCGTGCTTTAGGTATACCTTATATGAAGGTGGTGCCTAGTACCGACCCTAATGCCACCTTTGGTATGGCTATAGGTGTGTTTTTGATGGTGCTGTATTACAGCATAAAGATCAAAGGCTTTAAGGGCTTCAGTGCAGAATTGACTATGCATCCGTTTGAGGCTGACAATATTTTGCTTAAAATACTGTTCTTGCCTATCAACTTCGTGTTGGAGACAGTCGCACTGATTGCACGACCTATTTCACATGCGCTGCGTTTGTTCGGTAACATGTACGCGGGCGAGGTGATCTTTATTTTGATTGCACTGATGTTCTCAGGTGGTTTCGGTGCCTTGTTTGTTGCGGGTGGCGTGTTGCAGTTTGTATGGGCGGTGTTCCACATTTTGATTATTACTCTGCAGGCTTTCATTTTTATGGTGTTGACGATTGTTTATTTAGACATGGCGCATCAGCATCACTAGGCTAGTTTCATCTTTTATTTTTACACTTTTTATTAACAATATTGATTTTTAATTTCGGAGATTAAAATGGAAAATTCATTACTATATATCGCAGGCGCACTAATGATGGGTCTGGCTGCATTTGGTGCTGCGGTTGGCATCGGTATTTTGGGCGGTCGCTTTTTAGAAGGTGCGGCACGTCAACCTGAATTAGTGCCTATGCTGCGTACACAGTTTTTCATCGTAATGGGTCTAGTTGACGCGGTGCCGATGATTGCGGTGGGTGTTTCGATGTACATTTTGTTTGCTGTTGCTGGCTAATTAGTGGTTATGGGCAGCAGCATTGTGTGTTGCGGCCTTTGTCAATTTATCTAATTAAATAGCAGGTATACACTATGAACATTAATGCAACCCTATTAGGGCAATTGATTACGTTTTTTGTGTTCGTTTGGTTCAGCAAGAAATACGTGTGGGGCCCAATTGTTGACACATTAGCTGAGCGCCGTACGCAAATTGCAGATGGTTTAGCTGCAGCAGAAAAAGGCCAAGCAGCACAAGCTGAAGGCGAAAAGCAGGCAGCTGTCATCATTGGTGATGCAAAAGTGCAGGCTGGTGATATCTTGGGCAAAGCTGAAAAGCGCGGCTCAGAGATTGTGGATGAAGCCAAAGCCAATGCGAGTGTCGAAGGTGATCGCATTCTAGTAGCTGCACGGGCTGAAATTGATACCGAAGTAAGCAAGGCTAAAGAAGGTCTGCGCTCTCAGGTGAGCGAGCTGGCTGTGGCTGGCGCGCAACAAATTTTAAAGCGCGAAGTAGACAAGAAAGCCCATGCTGATTTGCTGGGTGATTTGGCAGCAAAGCTGTAGGTTCTACAGTCGATTACAACATATAGCACACGGTTCAAACGCTCATGTCAGAATTAAGTCAAGTTGCTCGTCCTTATGCCAAAGCGGTATTTGATTTGGCTAAAGACGCGAAAGACTACACAAAGTGGACTGATCAGCTTGCTTTTTTGCAAGCGATCATGGCTGACGAACAGTTAGTCCAAGTTTTGGAAGATCCAAACATTTCTAATGAGCAAGCGGGTGAATTGGTGCTAAGCATCGGTAAAGGCAAGCTAGATAAGGAAGGGCAGAATCTGGTCAAATTGATGGCCAAGAACGAACGCTTGGCTGCGATGAACGATGTGAATCAGCAGTTTTTAGAGATGCGCGATAACGCTGAGCAAGTGATTGAAGCGCAGTTAATCACAGCCACCAAGGTGGATGCTGAGCAAAAGATAGCCTTTGAAGCGGCTTTGTCTAGGCGTTTAGGCAAGAAAATTAAGCTTGAGTCACAAGTTGATAAAGACTTGATCGGCGGTGCCGTGGTGCGCGCTGGTGATTGGGTGGTTGATGGCTCGGTGAAAGCGCAGTTACAAGATTTAGTGGGGGCCATAGGCAGCTAGTAAGAACTAGCTCTTAATAAAGGCCCGCCTAACAAACGATTATTATTGTAGGAAATAGAATATGTCTATTCAGTTAAATCCGTCTGAAATCAGTGATCTGATCAAAGACCGAATCAAGAACTTTGAAACCAGCGCAGAAGCGAAAACCGAAGGCACCATTGTGATGCTGACGGACGGTATTGCGCGCATTCATGGCTTGTCGCAAGCGATGCAAGGCGAGATGCTGGAGTTTCCAGGTGATACTTTTGGCTTGGCTTTGAACTTAGAGCAAGACTCTGTGGGCGCGGTAATTTTGGGCGACTACAAGCACTTGTCGGAAGGCGACACCGTGAAATGCACCGGTCGTATTCTTGAGGTGCCTGTTGGCCGTGGCTTGTTGGGTCGGGTAGTGAATGCACTAGGACAGCCAATTGACGGTAAAGGTCCGATCAAGGCAGGCGGCAGCGCGCCGATTGAAAAGGTGGCGCCGGGCGTTATCGAGCGTCAATCAGTAGACCAACCACTGCAAACGGGTTTGAAATCGGTTGACTCGATGGTGCCGATTGGTCGAGGCCAGCGCGAGCTAATTATCGGTGACCGCCAAACGGGTAAGACAGCTGTTGCCTTGGACGCCATCATCAACCAAGCGAAAACCGGCATCAAATGTATTTACGTGGCGATTGGCCAAAAGGCTTCGAGTATCGCTGGCGTAGTGCGTAAGTTAGAAGAACATGGTGCGCTGGATAACACTATCGTAGTAGCGGCTTCTGCTTCTAACTCAGCAGCGGAGCAATTTATTGCGCCGTACGCGGGTTGTTCAATGGGCGAATACTTTCGTGACTTAGGCGAAGATGCGCTGATTGTATATGATGATTTAACTAAGCAAGCTTGGGCGTATCGCCAGGTGTCGTTATTGCTGCGTCGCCCTCCGGGCCGTGAAGCTTACCCTGGTGATGTATTCTATTTGCACTCGCGTTTGTTAGAGCGTGCTGCGCGTGTAAATGCCGATTATGTAGAGAAGTTTACTAAAGGCAAAGTAAAAGGCCAGACGGGCTCATTAACAGCTTTGCCGATCATCGAAACGCAAGCGGGTGACGTATCAGCGTTCGTACCGACTAACGTAATTTCGATTACGGATGGCCAGATCTTTCTTGAAACGGACCTGTTTAATGCTGGTATTCGCCCTGCGATTAACGCTGGTTTGTCGGTGTCACGTGTAGGTGGTGCGGCGCAAACTAAAATCATCAAGAAGCTGGGCGGCGGTATTCGTTTGGCACTAGCGCAGTACCGTGAATTGGCGGCGTTCTCGCAGTTTGCTTCCGATCTTGATGAAGCGACGCGTGCCCAGTTGGCGCGCGGTCAGCGTGCGGTTGAGTTGATGAAGCAAAATCAATATGCGCCGATGTCGGTGGCTGAGATGGCGATGTCATTGCATGCGATCAACGAAGGTTACTTTGATGACGTTGAAAAAGAGCAAGTTGGTGCGTGCGAAGCCGCTATGCAAGCTCATGTTAAGGCTAATTTTGGTTCATTGATCGATAGCATTAACGCAGCGCCTAAGCTTACTGATGAAGTAAAAGCTGGGTTCCATGAAGCGTTGAAAGACTTCAAGGCCAAC
>CALIFM010000159.1 GCA_938021685.1 uncultured Gammaproteobacteria bacterium
GGTGTCTTCGGGCTCAATAGCTGAAGGGGCACGGAAGCTTGGATGGCATACGCGGCCAAAAGAAATTCATAAGCTGCAATCAGCTGCGGCAGTGGGACAGATGGGCTTAGTACATCAGTATCAACAGGCATTTAATGCGCATCGCATTACGTGTGCGCAAATTCTATTAACAGATGCAGATTTAACCAACCGTAAGCGCTATCTGAATGCTCGCAGTACGCTTAATTCATTGCTGGACTTGAACATTGTTCCTATTATTAATGAAAACGATACCGTGGTTACCGATGAAATTCGTTTTGGTGATAATGACAGTTTAGCCGCGCTGGTCGCTAATTTGGTCGGTGCGCAGGTTCTAGTGTTGCTTACTGATCAAGACGGCTTATATACAGCAGACCCGAGGAAGAATGAAAATGCTGAGCTTGTAAGCGAAGGGATTGCAGGCGACGAAAAGTTGGATAGCATGGCAGGTGATACCTCAAAATTCGGCACAGGTGGCATGATCACCAAGCTGCAGGCGGCGCGTAAAGCTGCCCGCGCAGGCACGGCAACAGTGATCGCCAATGGGAACGCCCCAAAAGTACTAGGAAAAATTATCGAAGGCGAGCAAATAGGCACTTGCTTGTTTGCTGCCGAGCAAAAAATTGCAGCCAAGAAGTTGTGGTTAGCAGGGCAGACACAGTCTAATGGCCGTTTGGTGCTAGATGCCGGTGCGGTGAATAAATTGCGCACTCAGGGGGCCAGCTTATTACCAATTGGAGTGACTGACGTTGCAGGTGATTTTGGCCGTGGTGATGTGGTGCTATGTGTGAATAGTTATGGCGAAGAAGTGGCGCGTGGTTTGATTAATTACAATGCTAAAGAAGCACAGTTAATTAAGCGAAAAGCTAGTAGCGAGATTAGTAAGCTACTTGGTTATGTGGATGAATCAGAGTTGATTCATCGAGATAATATGGTTATCTATTAAATGCTTGCAGCGCAAAGCTAATGCTATTTAATAGCATGAATTTTTGGTTTTTCTGAGGCTTTAGAATTCGGAAGGAAGAATGCGCTTAGAAGGCTGATATTGCTTTAAACAGCAGGCTGCCTGTAAGAAAACAAGCAGCCAAAAGCTTAGAAAATATTCTTTATGCTAGGCCACGCACACGTGCATTCAAGCGGCTTTTCAAGCGCGCTGCACGGTTTTTGTGCATCAAGCCTTTGCCTGTGCTCTTATCAATAGCAGATACAGCTGCTTTGTAAGCAGCATTAGCACCGTCTTTATCCTCTGCTTGAATCATCTTCAACAAAGCCTTAATGCCAGTGCGAACACTCGAACGGTAACTTCGATTGTGTAAACGTACTTTGTCGTTTTGACGCGCACGTTTTTTAGTTTGTGGTGAATTAGCCAATTTATTGCCTCTAGGGTTAGATCACATGTGTATTCAGGCGCGCGAATATCGTTGTTTTTGCGCTTAAAGTCAAGAAATATCTAGTTTTTAGCTCATCTATTAGCCAAATTTTGTTTGTAATTACATGCTAGTACATTTGCTGCTTGCAAGTACGCAAAATTGTTACATAAAGCGCTTTGCGTGGTGGCCATTAACTGCCACAATAACTAACATTACGAAGAATATGAAAGCAGCGGCTGCTTATTTAATTTTGAACAGTAAAATCATTGAAGCATGAACAATATTAAGATCGGCATTATCGGTGGCACGGGTTACACGGGTGTGGAGCTTTTGCGTTTGCTCGCCCAACACCCTGCAGCAGAGGTATTGTGCATCACTTCTCGTAGTGAGAGAGGCCGCGCTGTGAGTGACTTATATCCCAGTTTGCGCGGCCATTACGACGATTTAGCTTACAGCGAGCCAGATGGTGGCCATTTTGCCGCTTGCGACGTGGTATTTGCGGCGACACCGAATGGCATCGCTATGAATTACGCAAAGCAATTACAAGCTAACGAGGTAAAGCTGATTGATTTTTCGGCAGATTTTCGTATCAGTGACGCTGCTTTATGGAGTAAGTGGTATGGTATGGAACATGCTTGTCCTGAGCTGCTTGTACAAGCGGTCTATGGCCTTCCAGAGGTCAACCGCAAGCAAATTCGTAAAGCCAATCTGGTGGCTAATCCTGGATGCTACCCCACAGCGGTGCAATTGGGTTTTGCCCCCTTGTTGCAAGATGGTCTAGTAGACGTGCAAAGCTTGATTGCTGATTGTAAATCAGGCGTGTCAGGCGCAGGGCGAGGTGCGGCGGTTGCTAATTTGTTTAGCGAAATTAATGAATCGGTGCGCGCATATAACGCTATGGGACATCGCCATCAGCCGGAAATTGAACAGGGCTTATCACACATCGCCAATGAGCCGGTACAGATGACCTTTGTGCCGCACCTAATGCCAATGGTGCGCGGTATTCATGCAACCCTGTATGCGAACCTCAAAAGTAATGATGTGGACTTACAAGCTCTCTATGAAGCACATTATGCCAGCGAGCCATTCGTGGATGTGCTACCAGCAGGTTCGCACCCCGATACACGTAGTGTCCGCGGCACTAATATATGTCGTATCGCAGTGCATCATTTAGTACAAAGCCAGCAAGCGCTGGTGCTATCGGTCGAAGATAATTTAGTGAAAGGTGCAGCAGGGCAGGCGATTCAAAACATGAATATCATGTTTGGCTTGGAAGAGGCCATGGGTTTAGATTTGCCAGCGCTTTTGCCATAATCTCAAAGGAGAGTAACTTGGCTGTCACTACTGTGCGACCTCTCACATGTCTACAGTACAACTTGGCAGCTGTACTGTTTGTTTGCATTTTGCAAACTAGCAATTCACAAGCAGAGATAGAGCGAGTTTCCAATAACAAAGAGGCCACGCCGCGTATTGCCTTGACGCCAGCTTCGTATCAACATTTAATGCGCGAAAATGAAGGATCAGTGATGCAGCGCTTGCAGGCGCATATAGATGCATTACACTGGCATCTTAACGTCAATCAACTAGATCAATATACCGCATTTACTACTGCAATAGACCAAAGTGCGAATAGGGCTAGGGCGCGTAGATTGCAGCGCGGTATTAGCCGGATGCTGGATACGATTAAGCAACAAATCGTGCAATATGAAGTGGCTTGCAATCCAGAAATTAAACACAAGCGCTATGGCTGGGCCAATTACCCATATTTGCATCACTGTAATGGCTTCGAAGACAATATACGCGGGCAGATGGGTTGGCACTTCCATGAGGTTAGTCATTTCCCACCGCCGCACGGCATGGGCACAAGAGATGAAACCTATTCACGTGTACAGTGCTTAGAGTGGGCTGAAACTGCGCCTGCTAAAACCTTAGCGACAGCGCATTGCGTCAGCACCTTCTTATTGATGCCTGCTGGAGAAATAACGCAATAAACGAAGCTGAACGGCTACTAATTTGTGTTTTTCAGACCTTTTTATGGCCTGACTTTAAATGCTCCTGATGAAGCCAAGCGCGCTTTTTGGCGCGGCAGTCACGACAACGAATCTCGGCAGTGTATATAAGGGCTTGTACCGTTTCATACCACCATTTTTGCTGTTCGGCACTCCAAATTTCTTGGTTTCCGCAATCTACACAGACATAATCACGGTCTGAATAAAACTCAGGTGGGCTATCGTAAGAATTCCCCATGTTAATGCGCGACAAATCAACGGGCAATCGAGTTTTATGTTTGTTTTTTAGTTTTTTAGAAGGACTTTGCTTTGACATGCTAGCTTCTTAATTAAGTTTAAGTAACCTCTAAAAACTGGATGCATTGCTGCAGAAAAGCCTTGGGTTGCTCGGCATGCAGCCAGTGGCCTGCTTTAGGTAAGCCAGCTAATGAGGCTTCTTGAAATAGGGTCAAGATAGCTTGCTGCTGCGCTGCTTGGCTTGCATAATGTGATTGTTCGCCATACACGAATAAGCTGGGCGTCTGGCAGAGCTGATGATCGTCAGGAAAAGCCAAAATAGCATCCATATTGTGCTTTAAGCTGTCTAAGTTTAGGCGCCAACTCCATTGTTGTTGCTCGTTTAATACAAGATTTTGTAGTAAAAATTGGCGTACTGGTTTTTCAGTAATGCGGCTAGCTAAGGCCTTATCTGCATCACTACGTGACTCAATCATGGATAGGTCGATTGATTGCAAGGCATCAATTAGATCTAGGTGCTCATCAT
>CALIFM010000160.1 GCA_938021685.1 uncultured Gammaproteobacteria bacterium
ACAAAATCATCTGATAAAGCAGTGATCAGCAATCGGTTATTGATGCATTAATCAATAGCTTTAAATTTTCTTCAAGCAGGTTGGAACTCGAAATTTAGACTAATTATGGCTTAAAAATATTGTCAAGCCTTTCAGCATTCACACGGCAAAACTGTGATCTAAAGTGCATAGGCAGTAGACATCTCATTGACACACTATGTGATAATCATCACTATCTACCTCCTATAAGGGCACAGACCTGTTGATAAGAAGCCATCCGGGCATAGCGTATCGGTGGCCACATAGAAAGTGGCTTCGTGCACCTGCCAGAGAGTGCTCATTGGCTGGATGACTTCTTGCTGGAGATTACGCGTTTCCCGAATGCCAAACACGACGATGAGGTCGATGCTTTTAGTCAGGGGCTTAAGCTGATATCTAAACCAAAACCCCTTGGCATTTATTCAATGCTATAAATAACAAATCAGTAGCAACAAAGGCCTAACAGATTGAGTATGAGTTGACTTCAACGCCGAATAGAGCGATCATGTGGATGTTATCAATTAATACCATGAATGCTCCATCTGCCAACCAACACTGCAATTAATGGATCTAAGGCAACTGAAGTTGAGCAAATTACTCTTAAGCAAATCGCTGATTATCCCGATTGTTTATCCTCGTTATCCGTTGGCAAACTAAAAGGATTATGGCAGCTGCATTTTCCACTCAAGGTACTACCGCCAACTCCCTCGCTTCTCTTGCATGAAATAGCCTTTGCAGCGCAGGCCAAGGTACATGGGGGGTTGGACAGTGAAACGGCTTTATTACTTAAGCAGCTGGTGCGTGGCAACGAAGTTGAGTTTACAGAGAAAGCCGCATCTAAATCAGCACCAATACCGACTGGCTCTAAGAAACTGCAATCAGGCACTCGATTAGTACGCCACTGGCACGGCCATGATCATGAAGTCACTATGATTGATGGGAGCTATCATTATCACGGCAAGGAGTACCGCAGTCTGACCCAGATTGCTAAGCTGATTACCGGAACCCATTGGTCAGGACCACGCTTCTTCGGGGTTAATAAACTACACTCTAGCTTATAGATAGCGATGCTTTTATCCTCATACCTTTATAGATAGTTGCTATGAATAATGATTTACCTAATGAGGCTAAGAAGCCTTTACGCTGTGCCATTTATACCCGCAAGTCTCATGAAGAAGGCCTCGAGCAAGACTTTAATAGCTTGGATGCGCAACGTGAATCCGCTGAGGCCTATATCCGTAGTCAACAGCAAGAAGGTTGGCAGGTGGTGGATACTTTGTATGATGATGGCGGCTTCTCGGGTGGCAATACTAAGCGACCTGCCTTAATTCGCTTACTGGAAGATATTGCCCATGGCGCGATTGATGTGGTGATTGTATATAAAGTCGATCGGCTTTCTCGGTCCTTGGCTGATTTCTCCAAGCTCATCGAGTTGTTTGATGAACACGCGGTGTCGTTTGTTTCTGTTACTCAGCAGTTCAATACTTCGACCTCGATGGGACGTTTAACCTTGAAAGTATTGCTGTCCTTCGCCCAATTCGAGCGCGAAGTTACTGGGGAGCGTATTCGGGACAAGATCGCTGCTTCCAAGAAGAAAGGTATGTGGATGGATGGTTCACCGCCGATGGGCTATGCCGTGGCTGAGCATAAACTGATTGTTATTGAGAAAGAAGCTAAGTTTGTGCGAGAACTGTACAGACGCTATGCTGAGTCTGCCATTGAAGATGGCCAAGCTTCTTTACTGGCACTGTGTGCTCAATTTATGGATGAAGGCGTGACGACCAAACAATGGATTAGTCAGGCGGGGAAGCAGCATGGCGGTAAGGCGTTGACGCCTAAACATCTTTATCGGATGCTGACCAACCCCGTATATATCGGCAAGATTAAGCATAAGACCAAAGTGTATGACGGGCAGCACGATGGCATTATTGATCAAGGGCTTTGGGATCAGGTGCAAACTTGTATTGCCACTCAGGAAACTAACGCTACGCGTAAACACTCGCCTTTCTTACTTAAGGGAAAACTGCGGCACCATCAAGGCTATGCCATGAGCCCCTCTACTTCGCAGAAGAAGATGCGGGGTAAGGAAGGGTATGTAAAGCATATTCGCTACTATGTGAGCCAGAAAGCCATCAAGCATGGTTATGGCAAATGCTCGCTTAAGTCCGTCAATGCCATACAAATAGAGCAGCTGGTCATAGCGGTATTAGACAGTCAGATTGTAGAGCGTTGCGATGGTATTGATGACCGAGTCTTTGGCTTATTCGCTGCATGGTCAGAACATAAGAAGTACCGGCACTATCGCGCCTTGCTTAGCAAGGTGACTCTGGCGCCTGACCAGATGGTGATTGAAGTGAGTCAAACTAAATTAGATAAGCTTTGCATTGATCTTAAGGCCAAGGCGCTTGAGCTAGATAATGATAATACTGAACCTAGCGCTGCGTCTAAGGATGCAACAACCTCAAGACCCACATTACATTATCAGCCTGAGGTGCAGATCACAGCTAATCGACTGCTTATAACCCTGAATGTACAAATCAAGCGGATTGATGGGCGGCGTTTTATCCTTGATGAGAACGGCAATGATCTGGTGCTTCATCAAAGTAAGCCTGATCCCACTATCATCGATGCATTGCGTAAAGCCTATCAATGGAAGCAGGCCTTTGAGCAAGAGCCTAAACTTAAAGCGGCGCATCTAGCCAAACGCCATGGCCTGAGCTATGCCGTATTATTACGCCGAGCGCGTTTGATCACGCTAGCGCCTACCATTCAGAAACTGATTCTTACTGGACAACTACCACCACGCATCAACCTAAAGCAGCTCATCGAAGCCAGCGCACTCTTATTTTGGTCGCATCACGTGGCTTTCTTGAATCTGCAATAGTTTAGATACGAAGGCCGAGATTAACCTTGGCTCAGTATTTGCTACCTACTCAAGCTTTCTTTAAAATACTAAAAGCCAAGCGAAAAATCGCTTGGCTTTTATGATGGAAGTCAAGCTTGTGGCCAGGAATCAGACCCATACCCACCGCCCGAGTGTACCTCGAAAATCAGCCTTTGAGACAAACCACAGATAATTCTCTATCATTACCCAAAACAGTCTCTCAGCTAAAAACAGAGACCGCCGCAAAGCCCCAAACCGCGCGGTTCTGCGGGATAATCAATTCTTTTTAAGTTATTGATTACAAAGGTTATTTTAATGGAGGTGCAAAACCACATATACGCACATCAGTCTCAAAACTATTCCCTGTTAAACCCCTTTTTACAGGGAAATATTGCAATTTAACAGGGTAATTTGCCCAATTTGCTGCTTTCATCCTGATTTAACTCAGCAAAAACAATAGCTTACATCTCAAATGCTCGTTTCCCTGTTATCCCTTAACAGGGAATTAGCAGGGAAATCGGTTTGAAGAACTGCCTCTTTTTAGTTAATCTAAGTTACGGTGATCTAAATGTAATGATGGGATCATGCTTTTATGCAAGATAGCGAACACTATAATTCCATGCTTATTGTGCAAATTGGAATAATAAATGACATGACTACCATATGGAAAACTGAATATATCAGCACCTAAATCAATCCGTTCTCTGCCTAGGTTTGGTCCCTCTGATAACAGCCCTAATACACG
>CALIFM010000161.1 GCA_938021685.1 uncultured Gammaproteobacteria bacterium
GTGTCACAGTGTAGCTGCTCGCGATCCAGCAAGGCCACACGACTACAAATTAAACCTGCTTTCTCCAATTGCTGAATGCGCCGCCAGCACGGGGTCTTACTCAAGTTTACTTTCTGTGCAATTTCGCTGCTGCTTAGACTGGCATCATGCTGCAATAGGTCTAATATTTTTAAATCTCTGGTGTCCATGTTCTAATTTTTGATAAAAATTTGGAATATTTTACCTGAAAACTTCACAAATAAGTGTAAATTTGCACTCACGTTTCAAGACAATACCGCTATCATAAACAGTAGTTGATACAGATTAATTAATGCCAAGTAAACAATTAACCCTAGATTCCTTATGCGATTTTTAACCGAACATCTTACCAGCGTTAATGAAACGTACTGGCAGCACTTTGGTCACGCTGCTAAGTTTGCCTTCACCTTGTTAGTCGCAAGCTTGGCGTGTTTAGTGCACGCTTTTTTCCCTTTTCTGCTAGTGAAAACTGGTAGCAAGATGATCAATAAGCTTCACGCTGGTATGGTTGCAAACCGCTCTGGCTTAAGCGCTAAGCAATCTATGCAGACAAAAGAAGTCGCTGGCAATACTGGCTTAAATTAGCTTAGTTGATCGCTTGCTCTAAATAAGCCAAGTTGCTCCATGCTTTTTCTAAAGGCGGTTCGCCAGTGGCAAGGCGCTGAATACATTTAATCACGCGCTTATTCATCGGCATGGGAACATCTAGTTTTCGTGCTTCGTGTAGCATTTTGCCGTTAATAAAATCTACTTCGCAAAGGCGATGCTGTTCGATATCTTGCAGCATGCTGGCGCGTTGGTCGCGAAATGGGGCATACACAGTGCGCCAATAATCAATCACGCGTTGCAAGCCTGTTGCGCTGTCAAAGTCTAAATTCTCAGAGGATGGACAAAAGCCAAATAAGGTCGGCGGGGTAATGTCCATTGCTTGTAGCACTGCAGCACATTCGCGCCCTAAATGAGCGATGCAGAGCATAGCTTGCTTATCATCCAATGCCTTGCCTAATATGCAACCCAATGCGGTGGGCACGGCGCTACACACGCAATTGTCGATCAGCTTGGTATAACGCACTGCGCGCAGTTGTGTGGTCAGTGCGCAATTTCCTACATCTTGCAGCACTTGCTGAGCGGCTTGCAATGCAGGTGTGATCTCGCCCGATGGGGTGCCAATGGTCAGTCCTAAGTGTTCAGGGGAGGACGCCAACTCGCTCACTCCTGGCGCGATAAAGGTGGCGCTAAATTCCATGCCGCCGCCGATTACTCGCTGCGGCCCGACTACTTGAGTGGCTAAATCTTCAGGAATGCCGTTTTGTAAGGTCAGCACGGTGCTGTTGGCGTGCAAGTGCGGCAGTAGTGATTGTAAAGAGGTTTGCAGCTCAGTTTGCTTGGTGGTGGACACGACTAAATCATAATGCCCGCCAAGTTGCTCAGGCAAAATGGCAGTTACAGGAACCGTTATTTGCAGTTGACCTATAATTTTCGCATCGTTTTGATTAAGTGCAGCCACGTGCTCTACATTGGTGTCTAATAACTGTACATCATGTCCTGCATGGGTGAGCAAAGCACCGATAATGGTGCCCATCGCGCCAGCGCCAGCAATTAATACTCTAGGCTGTACCACAGTCTACTCGAATTTAGTTTGTTGCTTATAACTCAATATGGCCATTGCTGTGCGCCAAGGTGCTGAATGGCTTGCACAATGCGTGTAAAGCTTGCTTCAGCGCGCTGCACGCTATGGCGCGCACGTAAATAAGCGTGAGGAAGACCTGTTTCATTAAACCACACTGCTTGTCCGCCAGCCGAATTGATTTGCTCGCAATACAAGCGCCCATCATCGCATAGGGGATCGCATTGCGCGCTGATCACCACGGTGGGTGGGATGTCGCTAAAGTCCTTATCCAATAGCGGCAAAAAAGTGGCGTCATTAGGTTCGTGGCTGCCGCCGCTATAGGCTAAATAATAAGCTTGCATGTCGTCAATGGTTAGCATCGGTGCGTAGGCGTGTTCAACAAATGAGCCACTGTTAGTGTTCAGCCCTAGTGAAGGGTATACCAGCACTTGTCCGGCCACTTGTTCTGTAGCCTTGGCCGTATTGCCGCGCAGCGCACCAATCACCGTGGCCGATAAAGTGCCGCCCGCGCTATCACCTGATAATACAATCGGTAAATCTGTGCTTTTCCCAACATAAATTGCAGCGGCCATCGCATCGTTAAACGGCGCAGGGTGGGGATGCTCGGGTGCTAAGCGGTATTCCACCGCAGTCACGTCAAAGCCTGTTTGCGCGCACAAGTCAGCGCAAATGTCGTGGTGGCTGTCTAAGTTGCCTAGTATAAAGCCCCCACCATGATAATAGATCAAGTGTGCCTTAGCTTTACGGTCTGCCATACGGTAGTGGCGCAATGGCACAGTATGGTCATTTTGATTCAGCTGTTCGTCTTCATACAATAGGCCTTCTGGCAAGTCTTGTGCAAAGGTCTGACACATTTCGGCATAAGCCTCGCGCTGTTGCGGCAAAGACAAGTTATGCATATCGTCAGGATAACTTTGAGCAGAGCGTTCGATAAATGCCCAAGTTTGTTCGTCAATCAAATCAGCGTATTTGCCGCGTGCGTCTGCCATGGTCGTAATATCATGTAGAAGAGAGCTTGTAAGTGTAATTAGCCATCAATACGCAAACAAGGGCTAAATCGCGCATCAGCTAGTGCTATGTCTATCCACCTAATGCGTGTTAAAGCGTGTGTTCAAGGCGTTGTAAAATTGCCTCATATGAAATACCGCGTGCTCCAGTGTATACAAATAATCTGCGCCTTCAGGGCAAGCGGTACGTGCTTGGCAGCCCTGTTGATGACACTCGGCATTGCGGTGACTGTCAAGGTAATCAAAGCATCGCTTCACATCATAGCCTTCAGCGGTGAACGCGTCCACAGGGCAGCTGCTTAAGCAGGACTGAGTTTGACAATGATCACAAGCCGTTTGTGCGGCGATAGCTGGCTTGCTTAAGCTTAGCAGCGCTTGTTCGCTAAGTGCGTTTTTGGGCAAAGCAATGGCAAAGCGGTATGCATGCCATAAACCGTATTCAGGGTGAATCAACATGCCAAGCTTAGACGATTGCAACTGCTCAGCTTTTTTAGCCCACTGTAAAAACGGCGTAAAGGGTGGGCCGCCAAACGGAAACAGCGCTGTACCGCCCCAGCGTTGTGCCAGTTGTGTGCCGATGCGGTTGCTCCAGCGGTCTAAGGGGTCTGGCTGCTGGTCTTGATATTCAGGCGCGTTAGAGAACGTTGGCCAAATAGACGAACCCGCGTTGCCAAATAGTAGCAAGGCGCCAGCGGTTTGGCTGGCGTTATCATCAGTTTTAATATCAACCACGCCGTCTTCGGTATTAGGCACAAAGCCGCCGCGAAACAACAGACCGTATTCAGCGGCTTGGTCAAGATAGGGGGTGAGGCTCATGCGTGTTCGCTAAACTGTGTGTTAGAAGGTTTTCAGGCCTATTAATTAGCGTCGCAGTTTACAACATCCGTTTGAGCGTGTCTTTTTGGTCAATAAATTGATGCTTAAGTGCTGCGCCAGCATGCACTGCCACTACAGCAGCGCAAGCATAGGCTAAATAGTAATGCACACTAATGGCGGTTTCACGCAAGGCCTCGCTTACGGTAAACAAGGCGGGAAACTGCCAACTAGAACCCAGCTCATCAAACAAGGCAATCGGCGCACCTTCAGAGCTGGAAATAAAGTAGCCGGTGACTGGTAGCACAATTAAGGCCACCCATAAAACAGCATGGGCTAAATGTGCACCGCGTCGCTCAAATGGCTTAATGTCGGTTTGCAGGCGCGGCGGCGGTGAGGCAAGGCGCCACAACAGCTTAAATGTCACCAATAAACCCACTAACATACCTAAGGACTTATGCCATGAAAGCGCGCGGTGATACCACGGGTCATAATAACTTAGGTCCACCATGCGCCAGCCGATCACAAGCAGCGCGATCATCAGTAGTGCTAGCAGCCAGTGCAGCACTTTGCTGATGGCGCCATAATGCTGCGCATTATTACGAAAGCGCATAGCGACAGTGCTTATGGTTTTTTAGTTACGAATACCTTCAATCGACAATTCCAGTTGCATGGTTTCGCTGGCAGGGCCTAAGTTATAACCCATGTCAAAATCGCTGCGGGTCAGCTCCATGGTGCCGATAAAGCCCGCGCGGTAGCCACCCCAAGGGTCTTTGCCTTCGCCCACTTTGGTTACGTCAATGCTCACTTCTTTGCTTACGCCGTGTAAAGTTAGGGTGCCCGTCAGCGTGCCGCCTACGTCGTTCGCTTCAAAAGCGCTGCTAACAAAAGTGGCAGTTGGGTATTTTTTGACGTCTAAAAAATCACTGTTACGCAGATGCTTGTCTCGCTCGGCGTGGTTACTGTCCACTGAGGCAGTGGCAATTTCCACTTCCACTTTGCTAGCATTTGGATCTTCAGCATCATAATCTAGCGTTCCTTTGATGTCATTAAAGCGACCATACAGCCAGCTATAGCCTAAATGCTGAATGCGAAACTCAACAAATGAATGAGTAGGGTCAAGAGTGTATTGCGCTGCTTGTGCAGGGCCAACAAAGGCGGCGGCTAAAGCCGCGGCAGATAATAATGATTTGATCATGGTAAACCTCACAGACAAATGGGTGATAAAAATAGCAAGTTATAGGTTGCAAATCTAAACTTACCTCGTTTACAGGTAGACTCATTGTACTGCAGTCAGTTCCAAAGTAAATAACGAAGGACTAGTCATGCTGCGTGCTTTTGGTTAATCTTGCTACAGATAAACTTAACCGCTTTTTAAGAGGAGCTTTTAGAATGAGTATTCAACGATTTCACAGTAATCAACGTATGAGCCAAATCGTGGTGCACGGCGACACCATTTACTTGGCAGGCCAAGTGGCTGCCACGCGCGATGCCGACATCACCATGCAAACCCAAGAAGTGCTGGCGAAAGTTGATGCTTTGTTGGCTGAAGTAGATTCAAGTAAGAGCAACATATTATCCGCCACCGTCTACTTGACGAATATTAGCGATTTTGCGCAGATGAACGAAGTGTGGGATGCATGGGCACCTGAGGGCAACACACCTGCGCGCGCCTGCGTCGAGGCACCGCTAGCTTCGGATTGGCTGGTCGAAGTATGCATTATCGCCGCTAAATAGCACCGATTCGATTTCGATTGCTGTGTGCGCTATTCTCGGTAGTGCTTTAAGCCAATAATCAGCAGCCAAGTCGCCAAGGCGCAGAGCGCTGCAAATAGCAGTAGTACCTGTTCGATTCGCCATTGTGCGTCCAGCAAAGTACCAACGCTTACTGGCCCTAGCGCACTGGCAAACACATTTAAGGCGTTCACTGCAGATTTGATGCTACCCAAGTGTCGTGCACCGTATAGCTCCGCCCATAAGGCTGCAGTGGCAGTGAAGTACAAGCCAATATTGATGCCCAGTAGGACCATGTACGGCAGCAACCATAGCGGATGCTTCGCTGGTACCAACATCAGTAATGCAGCAATCAATGGTAAGAGAAAATAGGGTAGGGTACGTGTAGCAGTGAATCGGTCGATAAATGGTCCGGCCAGTAGTGAAGTCAGCACAGTAACCAAGGCATACAGCCAGTAATTGCCTGTCATCCACAGCTGCGACCAGCCCTTGGCGTCGGCTAAGGTAAGGTGATAAAAAAATAAAGCGGTGGCGGTGTACGAAGGCATTAAAATTGCCGGCAGAATAAGATAAAAACGCCTCTCGCGCAGCATTTGGCGCCGAGTGCTGCTGTTTTGCTTGGTGTTTTCATTTTGATCGTCTGCCGCTTGTTGATCTAAGAACTGTTGATGGCGTTGTTGATGGCCTTTTAGTGTCCACAAGATAAGCGGAATAAACAGCAACACGCCCAAGGCGGTGAATTGATAGCTACGTTGCCAACCAAAGGCTGCAATGCTAAGCACTGCCAACACGGGCAGTATTGCTTCACCTGCTGAAAACCCCATTGAAGCTAACGCCAGCGCTTTGCCTCGATGGGCACCTATATATCGTGCCATCGAGGTTTGTGATGTGTGGCTACTCAAGCCTTGGCCAAATTGGCGCAGCAAAAAAATTGCCAATACCAGCCACAGCGCATTAGTAGCCAAACTGATGTTCAGGCAGGCGATCACCAGACCGATCAATACCATCAAACTGTAAATGCGTAGTGCAGCATGGTCGACCCATTGTCCTGTCCATGGCAACAGAGCAGCGCTGGCTAGAGTGCCGAGCATATACAGGCTTCCCCATTCGGTATGGCTTAAGGAAAATTGTTGCTGAATGCTGGGGCCAAATACGCCGATAAAATAGGTTTGCCCCGCACCAGACACCCAAGTCATAAAAAACCCAAAGCCAATAAAGCGCCCATGCTGGCGTAGCAGAGTTACATAATCGGCGAAGGGGGTGATCAGGTATTTGCGCATTTAAAGAAAGACAGGCCAGCAGTAGCCGCGATTGTAAGCGCAAAAAACACGTGACCGATAGGCAATTGATGATCTTCACCTGCTTTCAAGTGGGGCATGGCGTATTGCATTTTATGGTCTTTGTGTTTTAACCTTGCTTGCATTGAACGATTATTGGCATTAAGCAATGAACAACAAAGCGGTGAATACCCAAGCTAACAGCATTAAGCAATGGGCAGAAGACTACCAACAAAACGGTTACATCGCTGGCTATCCTGTGCTGGATGCAGGCCAAGCGCGTCAGCATCGACGCGCACTAGAACAGGCCGAGGCACAAGCTGGGCCCATGCATTATAAGCCCAAGGTTCACACCTTGTTTCGCTCGCCTTACCAATTGGCAACGCACCCGGCTTTGCTAGACATGGTTGAAGCACTCATCGGGCCAGACATCTTGTTACACAACGTGACTTACATCATTAAAGAGGCCAACTCCACATCGCACGTTAGTTGGCATCAAGACTTAACCTATTGGGGGTTTGACGGCGAAGAACAGGTGTCGGCTTGGCTGGCGCTGTCACCGGCCACTGCAGAAAGTGGCTGCATGATAACACTGCCCGGCACGCATCGTCAGGGCCAGCGTGAGCACTATGCCACCGATGACGCTAATAACGTGCTGCTAAGTGGGCAAACTGTGGCCGATGTCGACGAGCAAGGCAAGCAATGGGCCGCCCTGGCCCCCGGTGAAGCCTCGTTGCATCATGGTTGGCTATTGCATTGCTCAAGCCCCAATACCAGTAACGACAGGCGCATTGGTCTCAATATTCAGTACATTGCGACGCACATGAAGCAAACCAAAAGTAAAACGGATACTGCACTGTTAGTGCGTGGGGTGGATAAGTACGGCCACTTTGAACCAGATGTGCCTGCTACAACTGATTTAGATCCTGCAGCCGTTGAACACCATGCGCGTTTGCAAGCGCATTATGAAAGTGTGGCGGGCAATGCGAATTAAATCTGCTTGATCTAACTCTGAGTAGCAGCTTTGAGTGCTGATTTTTGCTTGCCTTGGGCATCAAAATTGTTCGATGAAAGCCATGCTTTATAAGCGCTGCGAATGCGCGGCCAATCTTGGTCGATAATGGCAAACCAAGCGGTGTCACGGTTACGGTCTTTATACATCGTAGCTTGGCGAAAAACACCTTCGTAGCTAAAACCTAAACGCTTTGCTGCGCGGCGTGATGGTGCATTCAGTGCATCGCACTTCCATTCATAGCGCCGATAACCCAGCTCGTCAAACACCCGCTGCATCATCAAAAACATCGCTTCGGTGGCCAAGGTAGTGGCTTGCAGCAAGGGCGAAAAATGAATGTGGCCTACTTCAATCACGCCGTCAGTGGGGCTGATGCGTAAATAACTAGCCACGCCTACGGCCTGCCCAGTTCGCAGATCGATAATACTGTGAAAAAAGGGGTCGTTACCGCCTGCAACGCTGCTTAACCAAGCGGTAAAATCTTGCAGTGTGTCAAACGGGCCATAAGGCATATATGTCCAGTTATGGCCGTCGGTGTCTTTTGAAAAGGCCTCAAATAAGCCGCTTGCATGCTGCTTTAAATCTAGCCGTTCTAGGCGGCAATATTGCCCTGTCATCGGGGCGTTTGGTGGTGTGCTGCAGGTTCGCCAGTTATCAATGGCAAAGCCGATTGGCTGATCTAGGGCGTTTTTGTCTGCTTTCATATTTTGAATAATCGTGGTTGTTTTTTTCGCACAACACTCAAGGCCTATGTTGATGGTTGCCCATGATCCACGCGCGACCTTGAAGGTGTGAAACAATAGTAGCTGACGGCATAAATCAATTTTGAACTTTGCATATACCGATTGTGTCGTACTCAGTGCAAAGCAGCAAGAGTAGGTTTTAGGCTTGGTAGTTGTTTAACGGCGCTATTTTATTTATGCTCTTGTTGCATACAATAAATTAAAAAGGCAATACTTATGCTACCTATGGGAACGATTGTTACTGCTTGTATGATTATCGGCTTGCTGGTGGCCGCACCCCTGCCACTTTTACAGAAGCTACCAGGCGCACTGCAAAAGGGATTAGCAACGCTGGTGTTGGTTGCAGGTTTATGGAACGTGTTGTGGTATGCCTTACAACATTTAGGCGAGTTTTGGGGCGTCGCCGCCTTGGTGTCCGGCTTGTTGATGATTGTTACTGCGCTGTATGTATTGGCACCGAGCCGCTTGCCGGTATGGTTGATTCAGGCTAAATGGGGAGTGCTGGTTGGCTTGTTAGCCTGCGCTGTTAAATATGCCACCACCATCGCATCGCTTTAACGCGAAAGGTGGCAGCAAGAGCACGCATAGCCACTTTTTGATCATTGTGTGTTGATGCCCTTGTCGTAAGGCAAAAAGCTGACTTCATAGTCCATCGGAATTTGGTTGTCAGCTGCGCGAAAGCGATTGATATAGCCAATTAAGCGGCTGTCCTTGCTACCCGCAGTATTGCCTTGTGCGTTTTCAAAGTCGATAAAATCGCTGCCATACCAATCAAAAATTTTCGACAAAGCGACCGCCTTCTTGCCAGAATCAATAGTCACATGCAAGGTGTCATTAACAAAGCCACGCATCACTTCATCCAGCTGTTGGTTAAGCGTTTCGGGCAGATAAGCTTGTTTAATAAGTTTGGGGCAACTTACCGAGGCACAGTTCAGTGCGGCATGAATGCGTGGGTCCTGATATTGCGCTCGAATGATTTTATCTTCTAGTTTCTTGAGGTTGGTTTTTTCCTCACCCAAAGTAATGTCCATTCGGACAAAGAAGTTCAAACCTGATATCAAGCCGCGCCACACGCTTTTGCGTTCAGGGCCACGCGCCAGTACACCATTAAACACCATCGCATTGTAGGCATTGATGTAATACGCCAGCTGTTGTTGTTGGCTGGAAAATTGCGTTGGATCGTTTGCTGGGCTGGTCGCCTCAAGTGATTGCACATATTGGTCAAACTTATCGCGGTTCGCTAGCAAGCCGTCATAATCCACAAAACCTTTGTCGTCTACATATTGCTGAAGAACTCTTCCCCATAAAGAGTGGTCTACGTTTTGCGCGGCAAATAAGCTTGACGCTGCTGCGAATAAAGTTAAAGCTAATAGAGTATGCAGAATGCGAAAAGGCGCTGCGTATTTACTGACCATAGTGACTGTTTGTGATTTCATGAATAAAATTGTAAAGGTAGATATACCCACTCGGACTAGTAGTGCATTGCATAGTTCCGAATCGAAGCAGGTGTTCAGCAAAGATTCAAACGTTACCCCCTGCCTAATTTCGAAGGCACCATCATGGCGCGACTATATCACGGCGCTGTGGCGACCAATGTCTGCGGATAAAAAGCAGCAGCTTAAAGCGCGGTGGGATGCTTTGCCTAAATCATTGCAGTTGCCCAATCAAATTGTCGGTCAGCATTGGGTGCATTGCGGTTACACCTTGGGGCCGTCGTATTGCTCGTTTGGCTGCAGTCATTGCTACTTGCCTAAAGGGGCTAACAAAGTACCTTTGGTGCCGCTTGCACAAATGAAAGCGCAGATTGATGCTCAGCGTAGCCTGTTGGGTGAGGGCGGCAATTTACAAATTACGGGCGGTGATGTGGTAGATGCGTATTTTAAAGCTGGTCGGCCCGATGAGCTAATTACCGTTTTGCAGTATGCTACATTGCGGGGTCTAGTGCCAATGTTGATGACCCACGGGCAAATTTTATTAGAGCAACCGGATTACTTTACCCGCTTAGTCAGTGAAGGTGGGCTGCGAAAACTCAGCATCCACATCGATATCATCATGGCTGGGCGTAAAGGCTTTCCAGTTAAGCAATTACAAAACGAAGCGCAGCTAAATACTCTGCGCGATCAGTTTGTTGATTTAGTACTGAAGGTGCGCAAGCAAACAGGGAAGCTGGTGGTGGCGGCGCAAACGGTGACAGTGGGAGAGAAAAATATTGATAGCATCGGCGAGATTATTCATTGGCTGATGGAGAAAAAACAAAACATGGATGTATGCCGCACTATCAGCTTTCAAACCGAGGCTGATGTCGGCCGTACCTTGTACTCTGATCAACCCGTAACGCCTGAAAGGGTATGGCAGCAACTCAGCGACTCAGTGGGTAAGCCCTTGCCGCGCGACCACATGGTGTTTGGCCATCCTGATTGCAGCAGTGTTGCTTCAATTTTAGTAAGGCCGCATCCGCGTAAGCAAGAAGTGATTAATTTAAGTCTGGCTACTGATTCTAGTCGTAAAATGTGGAATGCTTTGCTGCACACCTTTGGTGGATTAGGCGCAAAAAGTACCCATCCTGGTTTGTCGCTGCTGCAAAAAATAGGCGGTTTGCTACGCCGACCTGCAGCGGTTTATTGGGTGGTTGCCAATAGCATTGATATGCTACGTCGTAATGAACTGAGTTGGGGCTTTCTAAGGTCCGCTTTAGGCGGCCAAGTGTGCGGCTTTAATCTAGTGATGCACAACTTTATGAGCGAACAAGATGTCGCCTCCCCACGCAGCAACACTATTCAAGATCGCTTACAAGCTTGTGCGTTTAAAGGCGTAGTACAGCATGACGGGCAATGGCAAGCGGTGTCGATGTGTGAGATGAATGCTCAGTGGCGGCCGGAGCTATATCGTGAGCAGTTAAGTGCCAAAAAGCAGGCATAAAAAAACCGGAGGCAAGCTCCGGTTTTTCGAAATCGAGGTAACGCTGCTTATTGCAGGATACGGCCGATTTGCTCCATCAATGAATCCGTTGTAGGTTTGATTACATCACCTACACCAGGAATTTCCATTACCTTACCAACTACAGGCTCCAATTTATCAAATGCACCTTGCGCCAAGGTCACAACAGGGCCTTTAGCTTCGGCAGGGGCATCAGCAAATGTATCTGAAAAACCAGTGAAGTCATTAACCAAACCTTTTAAGTTAGGTAACTCAGCCTTAGCGGTGTCTACATCAGTGATTTTGCCAAAGGTGTCAGTCGTGCTTTGAAACATTGTGCCAACTTGCTCGCCATAGTTAGGTACATCAAGGGTGGCCATGGTGCTAGTGCTAGCTGTATCAGTGGCCGTGGTTGAACTAGTCGAAGTTGCACTGGTAGTGTTTTCAACTTTGTCACCGCCGCCGAACATTTTCAAGCCAAACCAAGCTAAGAGGGCTAGAGCCGCAATAGGCAATATTTTTTTGAGCATTGATGAGCCTTCACGCTGAGTTGTGTGCGCTGCATTGCTCGCATGAGCTTGTGCAGATTGTGCAACATTAGATGCGCCTCCAGCAATGTTGTCGAAAAAGCCAGAAGTCTTTAGCTGGTCATTCAAACCAGTAGGCATGGCATTTTGGATGTTATCTTTCTGGCTGCTAAATAGTGAGGTTAATGCACCAATAGTGCCACCAGACTTGCCGCCAAACACTTTGCGCTTTACTACGCCCAATACGATGGGTGCTAACAAGCCAACTAATGAGCCGCTTGATTTCTTGCCCATGCCACTAAAGCCAGCGACAGCGCTTACCAAACTGCCTAAGCCGCCATTGCCCATTAGGCCAGATAATAGGCTAGTGCCCATTTTCATGGTTGAATTGCCGTTTTTGCCGCCCAGCATGTCGCCTAGGCTGTCAAGCAAGCCGTCGTCTTGGTCTTTAACTGCGTCGAACAATGAAGATGCGCCGCGCTCATCGCCTGCCAAGCCGCCCAAGCCATTCATAATGGCAGGAATCGCGCCGCTTACTGCAGAGCGTGTGTTTGTTTTGTTTTCGCCAATTAGGCCGCCCAATTGGTCCATAACAGAATCAGTCACCTGATCCTTGATTAAATCCATAATATCAAAAGCCATGTTTATTTCCTCGATGTTTCTCGCTTTCGCGCAGAAGGGGTGTGTAAAAGTGTTCGATTTGCCTCAAATTAAATGGGGATAATGAAATCGAATATCGGTTGCATTAATAAGTTAAACGG
>CALIFM010000162.1 GCA_938021685.1 uncultured Gammaproteobacteria bacterium
CCTGATGTAAGCCATCTGACCAACGTCGGCCAGGCATCATGCGGCCCGTGAATTCATCCACAATGATCACTTCATTGTTCTGGACGATGTACTCCACATCACGGTTATACAAATGATGCGCGCGCAAAGCAGCATATAAATGATGCATCAAACTCACATTATTTACGTCATACAACGAGCCACCATCAGGCATTAAACCAGCCTGAGACAATAGCTCCTCAGCGCGCTCGTGTCCTTGCTCAGTTAAGCTTGCGCGCTTACCTTTTTCATCAATGGTAAAGTCTTTAGGATCGTCTTCGCTGATTTCTAGCTCTAGCTGTGGAGCCAATTTATTCATAACTTGATAGACGTCAACGCTGTCTTCCGACGGCCCAGAAATGATCAGGGGTGTACGTGCTTCATCGATCAAGATTGAGTCCACCTCATCAACAATCGCAAATCCCAAGCCGCGTTGCACGCGCTGTTCAGCGCTAAAGGCCATGTTGTCACGCAGATAGTCAAAACCATATTCATTGTTGGTGCCGTAAACAATATCGCTCGCATAAGCGGCATGCTTATCCTGCGGCGCTTGCCCCGATTGAATCACTCCGACTGTCAGGCCTAAAGCGTTATAAACCGCGCCCATCCATTCAGCATCGCGGCGCGCTAAATAATCATTCACCGTCACCACATGCACTGAATCACCACTTAAGGCATTCAGGTACGCTGGCAAGGTCGCAACTAAGGTTTTACCCTCACCGGTTTTCATCTCTGCAATCTTACCGCTATGCAACACCATGCCACCAATCATTTGCACGTCATAATGGCGCAAAGATAACGCACGCACAGCCGCTTCACGCACAGTAGCAAAGGCTTCGGGCATAATCGCTTCCATTGTCTCACCATCTGCCAGACGTTGCCGATACTGCGCGGTGCAATCCTTCAGCTGCTCATCACTTAAACCTTGCATCTGTGGCTCAAGATCATTGATCTGCGCCACCGTCTTGTTCATTTGTTTAAGCAATCGTTGATTACGACTACCAAACACTTTAGTCAGTGTTTTTGTCAGCATGGTTTAAGTACTTATAATATTGATATTTAGTTTGAGACCCATAAGTGCAAGCGCCTTAAAAAAACGCAAAATAAAGCACTAACATCACGTGGCAACAGCCAATCAGCAATACTAGGGCATTTGCATTATCAAAGCCAAGGCTTGATAATGTATTCTCTCCTTATTTATAGGGTTATATTATCCACTTTCCAATGCGCGATTTCCAAGTTATTCAGCACTTATTAGCCGATGTAACGCGTAATTGTGAAGACCCGCCCGCTGATAATGAGCAACAACAATTAATTCGGCAAATGTTAACTGGTCTTTTAGGGCAAAGTGCCAATTTCTTGCACCCTACTTTGTTTAGCTCAGGGTGTTTGCTGCTTATTGCTCAAGCACCGATCTGGGCTAGCCATATTCGTCATCGGCAACAAAGTATCATTGATCAAGCACAGCAGCATGGTATTGAAATTAGCGAAATCAAAGTAAAGGTGATACAAGATGCGGTTGTTGAAAGCAAACCGTCTACACGCGATCCAAGTTTGTCCCAAGCAGCAGCACCCAGCATTGAAAAAACAGCTCAGCAAGTAAACGAACCCGCGCTTAAAGCGGCACTGTTGCGCCTGCATAAGCGCGTCAAAAACCAATCAGAGAAGACCGAAAAATAAAGACAGAAACAAAAAGGGCGCTACCAGCGCCGTATGCTAACGAACCTAACCAGAGGCTATATTTAGAACTAACCTGCTACAGCGGCCACCGCAGGCACAAACGCAATCGGTGCTTCAACCGGCTCATCGATAGTAATCAGCTCCCAAGCCGATTCATCCGCCATCAGCTGACGAAGAATTTTGTTGTTCAATGCATGACCAGACTTAAACGCACTAAACTCACCAATCAACGGGTGGCCCAAAGTATATAAATCACCTACAGCATCCAAAATCTTGTGCTTTACAAATTCATCATTGTAGCGCAAGCCATCCTCATTCAAGATATGAAAAGCATCCATTACGATGGCATTATCAAAACTGCCACCACGTGCCAATCCTGCACTGCGCAAAGTTTCCACTTCTTCCATAAAACCAAAGGTACGGGCGCGGCTAACTTCTTTAATGAATGACGTAGTAGAAAAATCGATTGTTGCTTGCTGCGCCGACTTTTTCATAATCGGATGCTCAAAATTGATCGTAAACGTCACCTTGAAGCCTTCGAATGGTGCTAGTTGCACCCATTTGTCACCGTCTTCTACACGTAATTTTTTCTTGATACGAATAAACTTTTTCGCCTCGTTTTGCTCCACAATGCCAGCTGACTGCAACAAAAATACAAACGGGGCCGCACTGCCGTCCATAATCGGCACTTCATAAGTGCTCAACTCCACCTTAGCATTATCAATACCTAAGCCCGCAAAAGCAGACATCAAGTGCTCGATGGTCGTCACTTTAGCGCCGCCTACTTCCACCGATGTAGATAAGCGCGTATCTGTCACATTATCTTGTGTAGCAGGAATCTCAACAATGGGATCTAAGTCCGCACGGTAAAAGCGAATACCGTGATCAATTGGAGCCGGCTTTAAGGTTAGATAGACTTTTTCACCAGAATGCAAGCCAACGCCTGTGGCGCGAATAACGTTACTTAAAGTGCGTTGTCGGAGCATAAGTGAAAAATTATATGGGTGAGAAGCCGCGGCGAATTTTATAACAAATAAAGATAGCTTTATAGAAAAAAAACCCAAAAACAACGCCATTTAGACTGTTTATGAGCAATTTCCTTTTAAAAAGCCATTTAACTATCTTTTTAAGCCATTCAAACCAACGAACAGCTTAATATAGTGCGCTCCATTGACAGTGGAATTTAACGGCTGGTCTATACAACCGGATTAAAGTATTGCCGCCCAGTTTGTGCTTTTTGAATTTCTTCAATCAACAAATTAAAGTGTTC
>CALIFM010000163.1 GCA_938021685.1 uncultured Gammaproteobacteria bacterium
GTGATGGTAGACATGCAAAAGGTTGCTATAGTTTAGGAGTATTATACGATAATGGCAAAGGCGTTAAGCAAGATTACCAAAAGGCCAATGCCTTATATAAACAAGCCTGTGATGGTGTAGATGCAGATGGTTGCAATAACTTAGGGGTAGCATACTATAACGGCAAAGGCGTTAAGCAAGATTACCAAAAGGCCAATGATTATTATAAAATGGCCTGTGATGGTGGAGAAGCTAGTGGTTGCTATAATTTAGGAGTTGCTTACGAAAGCGGTAAAGGCGTTAGGCAAAACAAAAGCACCGCAAAAAGATGGTTTGGCAAAGCCTGTGATATAGGGTTTTAAAGTGGCTGCGATGTATATAGAGCTAAACGAAGAAGGTATTCAGTAAGTTACGGGCCATATCTTAGCCGAATTTAGCTTATTTAGTTGAAACCGAACTCATCACTAGTTTTTGTATAAGTAGTTGAATTTGTTTAAATAAGTTACAAAATCAGAGATAAAGCAAGGGGTGGCTGGTATTACTCCCCAGTGATGCTTTTTTAGTGATATATACCTGTCTGTACCCTATGTCTTGTCGGCAGATTTGAAATAGAAGGCACTTTAATTACCAAGCCAAGTATCTAGGGTTAGAAAAGAGCCAGACAAAGCTATCTGGCTCTAGCCATTGTTAGTGGCAGTGACAACCTATACAGTCAACGTAGCTTGGCGATTAAAACTTGATACAAATAGATCATTGAATGAAGCCTCTCACTAAATCTGAATTTATACAATATGTAAATCATCCAGCTTGGTTATGGCTGAAACGCAACGAGCCCGAGCGCTTGATTCAGCAAGATAGAAAGCATGACAGTCATCAGCTTCAACAAGGTGTTGAGTTTGAAGCACTAGCAGAACAACGTTTTACTGGGCTAATGCGGCTAGGCTTTACAACTGATGCAGAATATCAAACGCTTCCTAGACGTACACAAGGAGCTATTGATACGGGGACTTCCTTTATTGCACAAGGACGATTTGAGGCCGCGGGTTTAACTTGCATAGTAGATGTTCTAGAACCCATCTCTAAGGGTGCTTATAATCTGTATGAGATCAAAGCCAGCACCAGAGTAAAGACCGAGCATGTGTTGGATCTTGCTTATCAGGTTTACGTTCTCGAAAAAGCAGGTTATCCGATTGAGCAAATCAGCATTGTACTTGCAAATAAAGCCTATCGCCGCAATGGTTCTATTGATGTAAATGATTTAACTATAGTCACCAATTTGACCGACACAGTACGCAAACGCGTGAGTACTATCGAGCCCAGCATTACCGATGCCCTAATAGTTTGTGGTCAGTCTTCCTGCCCCAAGGTTTCTGCACAGCATATCGTGGGTTCGTTTTCGAATTGGCTCGAGTTGTATACCTTGCTTGCACCTAAACCACTCCCATCTAATCATGTTTATCATATCACTCGCCTTGGCAAACAACGAGCGCAGCAATTAAATGCAGCGAAGGTTTCGCTTATAGAAAATATACCAAGCTCAATCCATTTTACCGGCAAGCAACAACAACAGATCAAAGCATTATTGGACAAGAAGGCAATTATTGATAAAGAAGCAATCACCGCCTTTGTGAGTTTACTAGATTATCCATTGTACTTCTTAGACTACGAGACATTTTCGAATGTTATCCCTCCCATTGACGGCGTGTCGCCCTATCAGCAGGTCCCGTTTCAGTATTCTTTACATCGCTTAGATGAAGACGGCACCTTAAGCCATTTTGAATACCTACATAAAAAAGCAAGCAACCCGGTTGCTGCTTTGACCGCATCCTTACAATCACACATAGGTGAAGATGGTTCAATCTTAGTGTGGAACGACACTTTCGAAAAAACATAAACATTGAGATGAGTAAAATGTTACCACATTCCGCCACTTTCTATGATGGACTCAACAACCGAATTGTGGATTTGATGCATCCATTTTCGAAGGGCTTATATGTTGATGCCGCCTTTGGTGGCAGCGCTTCTATTAAAAAAGTATTGCCGGTTTTGGTGCCCGAACTAGACTATAGTGAACTAGCAATACAAGATGGAAGTGAGGCACAGTCATCATGGATGTAAAACGTGTTCAAGCGTGATGCTCCAATTCAGCAGGTGTTTGATGATTTAATTAGTTATTGCACTCTTGATACCTATGCAATGGTTGAGATATTTAGGGTATTAACAAAGGTTTGATCACGGGATATAAGTTAACTTAAGCACCAAATAGTGACATTGCCTAGTTTAATCAGAATATCTTTATTAGGTACCAAAGTGTCAGTTGTGAATGCCAACTAACAAGCACCAATAGTTCTCCACTCGGCTAATTCGGCTGATCTTAAATGCTTGTAATTGTCTCGCTTTTGAAGGTGTCGTACGTGGTTAATGTGATTGTTTAATTGACTTTGAATACCGGTGAATTTCTGTAGCGTGCTTAATTTTCTAAACCGCTGTATCTATCGCTCTTTTGCCTAAATGGTAAGTGCTAACCCTCGTATTGATTGTTTTAAATTGCGTAGTGTCTTGCAGATTTTCTGCATCTATTTCATTAACCCTAACTTTGCAACTGGACTAAGTTTTGAAGGGCAAGTCAATACCGTGCGGTCTCGTGGCAAACGTTTATGCCACGTTAATGCAATATACCTTCAACCTCGCGATAGCTCTGAGGATAACGAACGTAGTACATCACCTCTAAACTGATTATCTCGGGTGAGGTCTTGAAGTATTTGTACGGATTGGGTTTGTTGATGAAACTAAATTAGCAGTTAAATTAAAAAACTCAACTTCTTCTGACAAAGCCTTGCGGAGGCGTAGACATGACAACTTACAACCTAAAAGACTGAACCCAGAGTGAGTTTGATTATTTGGTGGTCTGTGCTGAAATTGAGCCTCT
>CALIFM010000164.1 GCA_938021685.1 uncultured Gammaproteobacteria bacterium
GCTGATGATGGGGATATGCAGGCGTGGCTCAGGGTCACGGTGCCACGAATTACAGTTGTATAAGCCCTTAGCTAAAATGCGCACACGGCCAATGGCAAAGCGTGCGCATAGCTCGGCATGCACATTGGCAAAATAAGTGTCGGCTAGGGCCGGTTCTAGTTCGGTGAAAGCAAACTCATCCACTACTTCCTCTTGCGGCTCTTCCACATAACGCTCATCAGCGCGCAGCCAGTAGCGGCCAGATAGATCATTGCTCGTCGGCACTTCCACCCCTGGGCGACGGGTCACATTAATCGCACCAAAGCCTTGGTCTTGGTGTTCGCCTGCATACTGCACACGCTCGGTCACTTCTTGCAAAGCTGCTTTAAGTTTGTTGATATCAAAGCGCACATCAAGCTTTTGAATGCCCGGGCCGGGCATAAACTGCGCCACGCTTTCGGTATCAGGCCGCTGGCTTAACCATTCGGCCATCTGCTGTTGATCGTGTTTGATACTTTGCTCGGTAGACATGGTTATTTGCCGCGGTGATTAATGGAAACTGACTGTCAGCAAAATGATACCACTGCGTCTTCAGTTTGGGCGTGTTAAAACCAAATAATTGAGCATATTAGTCATTTATTCAGCATTGTTTTAATTGGTTGTGGTATAAATTTATGCGTATGACTTGTTCATAAATTTAATCATCTATTCACTCAAAAACAAACTGGAGAGAAGTACATGAAACACTTAAGTAAATTATTAGTGGCTAGTGCCTTTTTAGCAGCCCCTCTTTCAACCGCTTTTGCGGGCGAAACACTAGACCGCATCATGGATGCAGGTTCAATCAAGGTATCAACCGACCCTAATTGGCCACCACAGTCATTTCTCAATGACGACAATGACTTTGATGGCTTTGATGTAGACGTGGCACGCGAAATTGCCAAGCGCATGGGCGTTGAAGTGGAGTTCGTTACCCCAAGTTGGGATATCATTACAGCTGGTAACTGGAATGGCCGCTGGGATATGTCTGTAGGTTCAATGACCCCAACTAAAGAGCGCGCTAAAGTGCTAAGCTTCCCTGCTGTGTATTACTACACGCCAGCTAGTTTTGCCGTACATAACGATTCTACTGCCACAAAATTAAGTGATTTGGACGGCAAGGTCGTAGGTGCATCAACTGCCAGCACCTTTGATTTATACCTACGCCACGACCTAACCATTGATGCCGAAGGTGCGCCTGCTTTTGAATATCAAGTTAAAGCGGGCGAGATCAAAAACTTCGAATCTTCTACTGTGGGCTTTGACGATTTACGCCTAGGTGATGGTGTTCGACTTTCAGGCATGGTAACCAGTTTGCCTAGCATCATGGAAGCAATCGCCAATGACTACCCTGTTAAAGTATTGGGCGAGCCCGCGTTCTACGAGCCTTTATCAGTAGCCATCGACCTTGGCGATGATGAGCTAGGCGCTAAGATAGCTGACGCAGTCGCTGCTATGCGTGAGGACGGCACTTTAAAGGCTATGTCAGAAAAGTGGTACGGCGTGGACTACACTTCAGCTAACTAAGAAGTGGTATCAACTAAGCTTCAGGCTATCAACCAAAAGAGCCTGAGGCTTAAATTAGCATGTATCAAGATACCGTAGTTGAAGACAAACTACTGCACAAGCCCGCTTTTCTAGCGGGCTTGTTTGCGATTGCTTTCATCGTAGCCTACTACATGGATTTCTCGCAGGGGCTAATCGGCCACCTGCTCAGCCCGGTTCACGGAACACCAGAAGAAAGCGGCGTTTTAGGCCGTTTTAACAGTGCTTTTTTTGTGGCACTGCTGTTCACCTTAAATTTATTCGCCATCAGCTTTTTACCGTTTCGGCAGCAGGTGCTGGTGGTCTGGTTGGAGCTGCTAGCGTTGTTCTTAGGCTTCTTTTTTACCTTTGACTTAAGCATGGAATTCATCCAGAAAAAGATCTGGTTTATGATTTCCAAGGGCCTTGCCACCACCTTATATATCTCAGCCATTTCTATCACCATCGCCACTGTTTTGGCACTGATTGGCGCAGTAGCCAAGCTATCCAGTAATGGCTTTGCGTATGGCATTGCCAGCTTTTACACCTCTTTTTTTCGTGGCGTGCCGCTGTTAATGCAAGTATATCTCATTTATCTAGGCATGCCGCAAATGGGCTTCGTCATCGATGCCGTGCCCGCGGGCATCTTAGCTTTGTCTTTATGCTATGGCGCCTATATGACGGAGATTTTTCGTGCGGGTATTCAAAGCATCGGCCAAGGCCAATGGGAAGGCGCGCGTGCACTCGGCTTCGGTTTTGGACAGATGATGCGGCGCATCATTCTACCGCAGTCGATTCCACTTATTATTCCGCCCACCGGTAATCAATTTATCGCCATGCTGAAAGACAGCACATTGGTATCCACCATTGGCGTAATCGAGCTGATGTTTTTGGCTCGCACTTTGGGCAATAAAACCTTTAATCATATGGAAATGCTGATTACTGCCGCACTGATATACTGGCTGTTATCCATCGTGCTGGAAGTGATTCAGTCGCGCATCGAACGCCATTACAAGCAATCTACCTCGAGATAGCAGATGAGCAATACGGCAACAAACCCCATTATTGAGATCAAAGATTTGAATAAATGGTATGGTGATTTCCATGCGCTAACTGACATTAATCTAAGTGTCAATCTTGGCGAACGTATCGTCATCTGCGGGCCATCGGGGTCAGGCAAATCTACTCTGATTCGCTGCATCAATCGCCTTGAAGCCCATCAAAAAGGGTTGTTGCAAGTGGACGGCATTGAAGTGCATGACCGCATGAAGAACGTGGAAAAATTGCGGGCTGATGTAGGCATGGTGTTCCAGCACTTCAACCTATTCCCGCACATGACTATTCTGGACAACTGCACTGCTGCGCCACGTTATGTTTTAGGCCAAGACCAACAAACCGCCGAGGCTAAGGCGATGGAGCTGCTTGAGCGGGTCAAAATTCCGCAGCAAGCGAATAAATTCCCCTCTCAGTTATCCGGTGGCCAACAACAGCGCGTGGCGATCGCACGCAGCTTATGCATGGACCCGAGCATCATGTTGTTTGATGAACCAACATCAGCGCTCGACCCAGAGATGGTGTCAGAAGTGCTAGACACCATGGTCGACTTAGCACAAAGCGGTATGACTATGCTGGGTGTCACCCATGAAATGGGCTTTGCCCGCAAAGTGGCTGACCGCGTGATCTTTATGGATGAAGGCAAAATCGTTGAAGAAAACGACCCAGAAACATTCTTCACCAAACCCAAACATCCGCGCACAATCGACTTTTTAAGTCAGATTCTACAACATTAGCTCCCAACCTTTTGCTTAAGAAAATTCAGCGGCACCGCAAGCGAACCAAAGCTACGCCGTTTGCTTGTTATAATACAACAAGGATAAGCAGACTCAAGACATACAGGCCAATGTCGCGATAATAGTGCTTAAAAGTCGTTTTTTTCATACCTAAGCTGCAAAATAAGCGCACAATTACTGCTAGCCAAATAACGCTGAATTTACAGGTAAATCACAAACTTACACTGTTGAAATGCGTGTAATTAAAACTTAAGCTTGTCGCCGCCATACCATAGCGGGTCGCTACTAAATAGGCGATAATAGTAAGCAGGCTCTAAGCTCAAAAAAATAACTTGAACATACAATCAGTGGAGAAACACAATGTCTGACATTGAAGATGATGAAATTGACCTACGTGCCCTAGCCGATGACGAGCTAGTCGAGCAGATGCAAGATGACTTGTATGACGGCATGCGTGATGAAGTCATCGAAGGCACAGAAATTTTACTCGAACGCGGCTGGGCAGCTGATCAAGTTTTAACCGTTGCGCTTGTAGGTGGGATGACTATCGTGGGCGTGGATTTTCGCGATGGCATCTTGTTTGTGCCTGAAGTGCTTTCAGCCGCCAACGCGATGAAAGGCGGCATGGAAGTACTGCGCCCCTTGCTATCAGCATCTGACAGCAGCAATGCAGGTAAAATGGTGATTGGCACTGTTAAGGGAGACATCCACGACATCGGCAAAAACCTAGTGGTGATGATGATGGAAGGCGCAGGTTTTGAAGTGGTCGATCTGGGTATCAACACACCCGTTGAAGAATTCCTTGAAGCCTTAGAAGAGCATAAGCCTAATATCTTGGGCATGTCGGCCTTGTTGACCACCACCATGCCTTATATGAAAGTGGTCATCGATGAGTTAGTGGAGCGCGGCATGCGTGATGACTATATTGTGATGGTAGGCGGCGCACCGCTAAATCAAGAATTCGGTGAGGCCGTGGGTGCAGACGCCTATTGCCGTGATGCAGCCACAGCTGTTGAGACTGCTAAAGAGCTGGTTGCGCAATCGCGCGCAGCTTGATGGGTGCAATTCACGAGGCCATCTAAAGCTAAGCCAACGCTAAGCCAACGCTAAGCCATGCTTTATCATGCCTCGCTGCGCCACCCAATCTAATACCGCTGCCACTGACCACGCAGCCATTCAAGCAACACCTACTCGCGTGATTGCTTGTGGCGCACTGGCGGTGGAGCTGGTGGAGCTAAAAAAAGCCAACCAATGGGACCAGTTGGACATCACCTGCTTACCCGCCAAATTACACCACCATCCGCAAGAAATCACTCCTCATGTGAAGCAAGCGATTGATGAAGCACGGGCTGAAGGTTTTGAGCAAATTTTAATTGGCTATGGCGATTGTGGCACTGGCGGTCATTTAGACATGTTGCTAGAACAAGAAAAAAATGTGGCGCGCCTACCTGGTGCACACTGCTATGAGTTTTTTGCCACCACACCCGTATTTGATGCGCTAGCCGAGGAAGAACTAGGCACCTTTTATTTAACCGATTTTTTAGCGCGACACTTTGATTTTTTCGTTTGGCGCATGCTGGGGCTTGACCGTAAACCCGAGCTACTAGAAATGTACTTTGAGCATTATAAAAAAGTGGTTTACTTAGCCCAAACCCACGATGAAGATTTGGTTAGGCGCGCACGCGCGGCAGCCAAGCAATTAAATTTAGAATACGAATTTAGATTTACAGGCTATGGCGACATGCAAAGTGAACTTGCGCAATTCGTTTCATTCAACAAAACCGTCATCAATTAAACTGCAGGCAATCCCTTGAAACTAACTACTATCTATTGGCGCGACATTCCTGCGCAAGTAAAAATGAAAGAAGGTCGTAAACGGGCCAAGGCTTTATTATCCGACCGATTCCAAGAAGGTATCGACACTGCTGCTATGCGCGCCAAAGCTGTTGACGAAGATGCTTATCTGGAAGACTGGCGCAATGAAGACATGCAGGTACAAGGCGACAGCATCGATGAGATCGTGCAGCAACGTGCCAAACAGCTAGAAGCCGAATACGATGATGAGCGCCTTACCGCACTGATCAAGAACAAAGGTTACGCCGTACAAAGCGAAGCCTAAACCAACTCCGCCTGCCTCTACCATGTATTTATTACGACGTTTTTCTGTTAACCATGCCCGCGGCATGATGCGCATTTATAATACCCTTGAAAAAGGGTTAATTGTGTTGCAACCGTTATGGCAAAAAATCGGCTATGAGCGTGCTGAAAAGCCCGTCGCTCTTATTGAGAAAGGTGTAAAAGGTTTATTATTTGACTGCCAAATGTGCGGCCAGTGCGCTTTAAGTGACACTGGCATGTCGTGCCCAATGAACTGCCCAAAGCAACTGCGCAATGGCCCTTGCGGCGGTGTGCGTGAAAATGGTCACTGCGAAGTAAAACCCGAAATGCGCTGCGTGTGGGTCGAAGCTTATCGCGGCCGCGGCTTATTAGGCACCGACCAAAGCAAAGAAGTATTCCATGAAGTCGATTACCAAAAAATTGGTCAGTCATCGTGGCTGAATGTAGTAAAGAAACACCAAGCTGAACAAGCAGCAGCGGCAGAAGAAAAAAGCACCAAACAACCGAAGGCCTGACATGTATTTCGATGACGAACCTGTACCGGGCCAAGACCTGCCTATTTTACCTGGCCATATCTCCCCTGGCCGCTTAGAGCGCGTACTGCGTGCAGGTAAATTTGCTGTTACCTCAGAATTAGCTCCCCCTGATTCAGCCGACCCGCAAGAAGTGTACGACCGTGCAGCCCTGTTCGACGGCGTGGTAGACGCGATCAATGCCACTGATGGTTCAGGCGCCAACTGCCACATGTCTAGTGTCGCTGTGTGTGCCCTGCTCACCCGCGTGGGCTATGCCCCTATAATGCAAATCTCGTGCCGTGATCGCAACCGCATTGCTATTCAAGGTGATATTTTGGGCGCCGCTGCGATGGGCGTAAACAATATTCTGTGCCTCACCGGTGACGGTGTGCAAGCTGGCGACCAGCCAGGCGCTAAGCCAGTATTTGATTTGGGCTGCATGTCATTGCTAGAAACTGCCCGCACCCTACGCGATGAAGGCCATTTTTTAAGCGGCCGCAAGTTAACTTATTCGCCTCGCGTGTTCTTAGGTGCCGCTGCCAATCCCTTTGCTCCTCCCTACGATGGTCGCGTTAACCGCCTGGAGAAAAAAATCGCCGCAGGCGCTAACTTTATTCAAACTCAATATTGCTTTGATTTACCACGACTCAAAACATACTTAAGCCAAGCCCGCGACAAAGGCTTGCTGGAAAATGTGTTTTTGCTAGCAGGCGTTGGCCCCTTGGCCTCTGCCAATACAGCCAAATGGATTCGCAAAAACGTACCTGGTATTCATATTCCTGATGCTATTGTAGAACGCTTAGCAGGCGCTAAAAAACCTAAAGCAGAAGGCCGCAAACTGTGCGTAGAATTAATACAAGAACTCAAAGAAATGGACGGTATCGCTGGTGTGCACATCATGGCCTACCATCAAGAAAGCGCAGTGAAAGACATCGTGCAGGAGTCAGGCGTATTGGAAGGCCGTGTGCCATGGCATCCTAATCGCGATGACAAATCTAACACCAAAACTGATTGATTTACACCCGTTACAACATATAAAAATAAACCCAACAACCCTATTATTTAGACTCATTCAATGACTACACGTACCGTTTTAAGCTCGCCCACTAAAGAAGTAATTATCGGCTTCGACCAACCATTTATAATGATTGGTGAGCGCATCAACCCCACTGGCCGCAAGTTGCTGGCTGCTGAAATGAAAGAAGGGAATTTTAATCGCGTCACCAAAGACGCATTGGCACAAGTGGCCGCTGGCGCACAGATGTTGGACGTAAATGCCGGCATTCCTTTAGCGGATGAGCCGCAAATATTGGCTGATACTATTCAACTTGTGCAATCGATTACTGATGTACCCTTGGTCATTGACTCCTCCATTGTTGCTGCCTTAGAAAAAGGTCTTGAGGTTTATGAGGGCCGCGCCTTGGTTAATTCAGTGACTGGCGAAGAAGACCGCCTTGAAACCGTACTACCTTTGGTAGCTAAACACGGCGCCGCCGTAGTCGCAATCTCAAATGATGAAAGTGGCATCTCAGAAGACCCCAATGTACGCTACGAAGTGGCCAAGAAAATTGTTGAGCGCGCACAAGACTATGGCATTGCGCCTCATGATGTAGTCGTTGACCCTCTAGTGATGCCCGTAGGCGCCATCAACGATGCAGGCGTACAAGTGCTAGAGTTGGTTAAGCGCTTGCGTAACGAGCTTAAGGTTAACACTACCTGCGGTGCATCTAACTTTAGCTTTGGCGTGCCCAATCGCAACGGCATTAATGCAGCCTTTATCAGCATGGCAATCGGTGCAGGCATGACCTCCGCCATCGTTAACCCGCTACACTCAGAAGTGGTGCAAAGCATCCGCGCCGCTGACGTAATGATGGGTAAAGACCCCGATTGCGCTAACTGGCTAAAAAACTACCGCGAGCCAACTGCTGAAGGCGCAGGCCGAAGTGGCCGCCGCAATCGCCGCCGTCGCGGCTAATACACTCCGCATTTAAGCGCATGAAGTCAACCGGCCTAACACAAAGCCACTCTGCACAACTGACCGGCAGCTGCTTGTGCGGCGGCGTTCGTTACCGCTTAGATGGACAAGCACGGGATGTGGTCAATTGCTTTTGTGGTCAATGTCAAAAAACTAGCGGCCATTATGTGGCCGCCACCCGTGTGGCAAAGA
This sequence comes from uncultured Gammaproteobacteria bacterium, assembly GCA_938021685.1. Taxonomy (GTDB): domain Bacteria; phylum Pseudomonadota; class Gammaproteobacteria; order Arenicellales; family Poriferihabitantaceae; genus JAAELZ01. The sequence goes on from CALIFM010000164.1 coordinate 8,133, forward strand.
CAGATTTAACCATTGAGCAGGGCGACACTCTACGCTGGTATGATTCATCTAAAGAAGCAAAACGCGGCTTTTGTAGGCAATGCGGTGGCAACCTGTTTTGGGACAACAACACCGAAGATAGCATCAGCATCATGGCCGGCACTTTGGACAAGCCAACCGGATTGCAAACCACACTAAACATCAACACCGAAGATGCGAGTGACTATCAACTGATTCCAGAGATAAAGAGCCTTGACTAAAGTAACTGATAAATCTGAACAAGTCGGTAAAGCACAAGTCATCTTCACCCCATCAGGTATGCGCGGTGATTTTGCTAAAGACACCTCCTTGCTCACCGTAGCACAGCAAACTGGTGCTGACCTTGACTCTGTTTGCGGCGGCAATGGTATTTGCGGACGCTGTAAAATTTTAGTCAGTGAAGGCGAGTTCTCTAAGTTTGGCTTTACTTCATCACGCGAAAACTTAAATGAACCCACATCGATTGAGCGTGCGTTTTTCAGCAAGAAAGAGTTAGAAAAAGGTTATCGCCTTGCCTGTAATGTGTTTGTTAAGGACAATGTAGTCATCGACATTCCGCCTGAAAGCCAAGTACAGCAACAACTGGTGCGTAAGGCTGCAGGAAAATTGGATGTAGAAGCTGCCCCAGCCATCAAACTGATCACCATTGAAGTGACCGAAGCCGACATGCACGATCAAAGCGGCGACTTTGAGCGCATCCAAGAAATGGTCGAGTTTGAAACCGGCATTGAAGACATCGAGATCAGCTTGCCTATTTTGGCACAAATTCAAGTAGCGCTACGTAAAGGCAAGTGGCAAGTGACCGTAGCCATTGCGCACAAGGAGTCCATTGTGGCGGTATGGCCCGGTGAACAGACCGCGCTTTATGGTGTGGCGGTGGATATTGGCTCTACCAGCATCGCTGCGCATTTAAGCGATCTTAGTAGCGGTGAAAACATTGCCACCACTGGGCAAATGAACCCGCAAATTCGCTACGGCGAAGACTTGATGAGCCGTGTGTCATACATCATGATGAACCCCGGCGGCGAGGTAGACTTGACCGACAGTGTGCGCGAAGCCGTGAACAACTTGGTACAACAATTAGTGACTGACTCAGGTGTAGATAAAAGCACTATTCTGGACATGGTGCTAGTCGGCAACCCCATCATGCATCACTTATTCTTGGGCCTTAACCCCGTTGAGCTGGGCACTGCTCCCTTTGCTCTCACTCGTCAAGGCAGCGTGCATTGCACAGCGGCTGAAGTGGGCATCGACTTAAACCCCGGCACGCAAGTGTACATGCTGCCCTGCATCGCCGGCCATGTGGGGGCCGATGCTGCAGCAGTGGTGCTATCGCAAGCGCCTTATAAGAATCCTGATATCACTTTGGTGGTGGACGTCGGCACCAACGCCGAAATCATTTTAGGCAATGCCGATAAGCTAGTCGCTGCTTCCAGCCCCACCGGCCCAGCTTTTGAAGGAGCACAAATTGAGCACGGCCAACGTGCTGCACCGGGCGCTATTGAACGCCTACGCATCGATCCTGTGACTTATGCACCTAAGTTTAAAGTCATCGGCTGCGATTTATGGTCAGATGAAGAAGGCTTTGCTGAGTCTACAGCGGCCACGGGCGTAACTGGCATTTGCGGCTCGGGCATCATTGAAGCGATCGCCGAGCTGATGTTATCTGGTTTGGTGCTTAACGAGGGTGTGTATAACGCTGAGTTGCTAGACGGTAACGAGCACCTATTTCAAAACGGCAAAACCTTGGCATACCGCGTGACTCCTGCAGATGAAAAGGGGCAAGGCGGCATCATCATCACTCAAAATGATATTCGCGCCATTCAGCTAGCTAAAGCCACTTTATACGCCAGTATCGAGCTACTGATGGACAAGCTCGGCATTAAAGAAATTGCACGTATTGAGCTAGCTGGTGCATTTGGCGCACATATCGACCCTAAGTACGCTTTGGCACTAGGACTGATTCCCGATTGTGATGTTGATCAAGTGCGCGCCGTTGGCAACGCTGCTGGCACTGGCGCACGTATTGCTCTATTAAACGTGGCGGCGCGGCGTGAGATTGAAGACCAAGTGCTGAAGATGACCAAGATTGAAACAGCCATCGAACCTAAGTTTCAAGACTATTTCATTGCTGCGATGGGCATTCCGCATAAACAGCATGACTTCGTGCATCTACGCAAAGCCTTGCCGCAACTACCTGTTCTATCGGCTCAAGCTCAGGATGCTGCTCCAACCAGAAGACGGCGGCGCTCGTCGCGCGGCGGCAGACCAAACATCTCGCGGTAACATTTGCTAAAGTGCGGTGTGGAGATAAAACCGCACATCAAAGAGATATCTACAATCGAGTTTTCGGTTTGTAGCAATAACATACGTGCATTACGCAGGCGCAGCTCTAAATAATAACGCGATGGCGTACAATTTAAATAAGTACGGAACAAACGTTCTAACTGCCGCCTAGAGATCCCCACATAACCTGCAAGCTCATCAGGGCTAATCGGCTCCTCAACGTTGGCTTCCATCAATTTAACCGCTTCAGTGAGCTTAGGCTGGCTGGTGCCAATCTGTTGCCGTAGCGGAATCCGCTGTTGGTCATCGGGGGTGCGAATGCGCTCAATCAGCATTTCTTCTGACACCGATGCTGCCAAGCCACGTCCGTGGTCGCAAGCAATCAACTCTAAAATTAAATCAATCGCCGTAGTACCGCCCGCACAGGTATAGCGGTTGCTGTCAATCTCGTAAATGTCGTTGGTCAACGTGATATTCGGAAATTCCTCACGCGTGGCAGGGATATTCTCCCAATGAATGGTGCAGCGCACGCCATGCAGTAAATCACTTTTTGCCAAAATATAAGTGCCCGTACACATGGCACCTAAAGCGATACCGCGCTTATCGATGGTTTGTAGAGCCTTAGCAAGTGCGGGTGTCCAAGCACCACCCGTATAAGTCCCGCCGCACACAAACAGGATTTCAACTTCAGGCAACTGCTCTAAGGCATAATCAGCTTGAATCTGTAAACCATTACTAGCCCGCACCATTTCACCTTTGGTCGAAACAGTTTTCCAAGCATAATTTTTTTTGCCCGTGATATGGTTAGCCAAGCGCAATGTTTCAATTGCAGCGCTATAGCCGATCATTGAAAAACCTTCCAGCACCAAAAAGCCGTACATCGCCTGCTTAACAGGCGAGATCGTATTCTTTGTTGGCGCACTCACTTAATGAACACCTATTGCCCTGCTAGGCTTTCTGTAAAGTTGGCTTGTTCCACTGGCGTTTACTGAAATTAATTATCGACTACTTCTGTTTTAAACCAAGTTCGTCGCAGATACAAGCATTTAACGCGACCTGTGGTCAGTTACTGCAACAGTATAGAGCTGAAATATATACTAAAAGAATCCTATGCACCTGTTAATATCTCACAGCAATGAGGCAAAGCTATTCTCTTTACAACACACGCTCAGAAATCTCTCGATCATCCAATGAAAAGTAAGCACTACCCATGTGTGGACGCATGGATTGCATCACCTAATTTTGATGAACGGCCTGCTGATAGCTCAGTGGATGCCATAATTATCCATGCCATCAGCCTGCCGCCAGATAAGTTTGGCGCGCGCCATGTTGAAAAACTGTTTTGTAATTGCCTGCCTGCCGATGAGCACCCTTATTTTGCTGAAGTTGCCACACTCCGAGTGTCTGCGCACTTTTACATTAAACGTTGTGGTTATGTTGTGCAGTTTGTTGACACTGACCAGCGTGCTTGGCATGCAGGTGTTTCAAAGCTTGCTGAGCGCGAACAAGTAAACGACTTTTCCATCGGCATCGAGCTTGAAGGCAGCGATCATTGCCCGTTTGAGGATGTGCAATACGCGGCACTGGGGGCGCTCACTCAAAATTTATGCGAACGCTATCCAGCTATCACACCTGAGCGTATTGTAGGCCATTGTGACATTGCGCCAGGACGTAAAACGGACCCCGGCCCGCACTTTGATTGGCCGCATTACCGCTCTCTGATGCAAAGCAGCAACAAGTAATAAGCCAAAAAAAACACCTCTAATGAGGTGTTTTTATAGCAAGCCAATTTACTTGCCTATGTGTCTATACTACTAAACTTAGTACAAGACTAGTCTTCAGTTTCTTCTTCGCCTTCGTCACCTTCATCTTCAACAATGCCCTTGGCTGCCATAATGTCACGATCAACCAACTGCATGTAAGCCATCGGTGCATTATCGCTAACACGGTTGCCTGCTTTTAAAATGCGGGTATAACCACCAGGCCGCTCGTTGTAATGCGGGCCAATTTCATCAAATAGCTTGCTGACCATTTCACGATCACGCAAACGCGCAAATGCCAAGCGACGATTCGCTACACTAGATGTTTTGGCTAGGGTAATGATGGGCTCTACCACACGACGAAGCTCTTTAGCTTTTGGCACCGTGGTTTTAATTTGCTCGTGCTTTAACAACGACACCGCCATGTTACGGAACATAGCCGTGCGATGTGATGCGTTACGATTGAGTTGTCGTCCAGATTTACGGTGTCGCATTTCTACAGTCTTTATATAATAAGTTTATAGTCGAATCTCGACCCAATTATTCAGTGACGATCGATGACGGTGGCCATGCTTCAAGCTTAGTGCCTAAAGTAAAACCGCGCTCGGCCAGTACATCCTTTATTTCAGTCAACGACTTCTTACCCAAGTTAGGCGTTTTTAGCAAATCAGTCTCAGTACGCTGTACCAAATCACCTACATAGTAAATGTTCTCGGCTTTCAAGCAGTTGGCTGAACGCACAGTAAGCTCCAAATCGTCCACAGGGCTTAGCAAGCCTGGGTCAATTTCTGGCTCTACTTCATCCGGCGCCTGAATAGTCGACTCTTCAAGATTAATAAAAGTCGCAATCTGCTCATGCATGATCGTCGCTGCACGAGTGATGGCCTCTTCAGGATCCACCGTGCCATTAGTTTCCATCTCGAGAATCAAACGATCAAGGTCAGTGCGCTGCTCAACACGGGCGTCTTCCACTTGATAAGATACAGTGTCGATCGGGCTATACGAAGCATCAAGGTGAATCAAGCCGACTTCTTCGCTCTCTTCGCTTTGCTTACGTGCAGCAGCAGTTTCATAACCACGTCCTTGGCGCACAGTTAGTGTCATATCGAGCTTGCCTTCTTTGGTCACCGTGGCGATAAAGCGCTCAGGGTCAATAATTTCAGCATCGTGCTCAGTTTGAATATCCGCTGCGGTTACCACACAAGGACCTTTTTTGTTAATAGTCAAAACCGCTTCGGCTCGATCATTCAGCTTAACTGGCAGTCCTTTAAGGTTAAGCAAGATATCCATTACGTCTTCTTGCACACCTTTAATGGTCGAGTACTCATGTAATACGCCGTCAATTTTCACCGACACCACCGAAGCACCGGGGATAGATGAAATCAGGATACGGCGCATGGCGTTGCCTAAAGTATGACCAAAGCCACGTTCAAGCGGTTCAATCACCACACGGCAAGCATTGTCTTTGTCGTTTTTAACTTCGACAATACGGGGGCGTAAAAACTCTAGCGAAGATAAATCTTGCATCTTTGTACCTTTATATCGGGTATTATAATTACTAAGTGACGTTGCTCAGATGGACGGCGATTACTTAGAGTACAACGCCACAACCAGCGACTCTTGGATATCAGGCGGTAACTGATCACGCTCAGGCAAAGCCTTGAACACACCAGATACTTTCTTCACATCTACATCGACCCAATCGACAAAACCAATTTGCTCTGCAATCTCTAAAGCAGCTGTCACACGCAATTGCTTTTTGCTTTTTTCGCGCACTTCCACCACGTCGCCCGGAGCCACTTGATAAGAAGGAATATTAACGCTGGCGCCATTCACCATAATGCCTTTGTGGCTGACTAGTTGACGCGATTCCGCGCGAGTCACACCGTAGCCCATGCGATAAACCACGTTATCTAAGCGGCCTTCTAGCAGCTGCCACAAATTATGACCAGTCGAACCTTTAGCTGCAGCGGCCTTTTTATAGTAGCCAACAAACTGCTTTTCCATGATGCCATACATACGACGCATCTTTTGCTTTTCGCGTAGCTGCGTACCGTATACAGTGGCACGAGGGCGCCGCGCACCTGGCTTGAAACCCGGCGCAGTTTCAAATTTGCACTTAGACTCAATGCTGCGTGCAGGGCTTTTCAGAAACAAGTCAGTGCCTTCACGGCGCGCCAACTTACACTTTGGACCTATATATCTAGCCATTATCTGATCCTATAATTATACGCGGCGACGCTTAGGCGGGCGACAACCGTTGTGAGGAAGAGGAGTAACATCGGTCAAGTTCTGCACTTCAAAACCGGCAGCTTGCAAAGCACGAGCCGCCGATTCACGACCTGGCCCTGGGCCATTGAACATCACGTCGATGACCTTGATGCCATATTCTTTAGCCGACTCTGCGCACATTTCTGCTGCACGTTGGCCCGCATAAGGCGTACTTTTACGTGACCCCTTAAAACCTGCTTGACCAGCAGATGACCAGCACAAGGCATTACCGTGGCGATCAGTGATGGTCACAATGGTATTGTTGAAGGTCGCATGGATGTGCGCAACCCCTTCTGTCACCACCTTTTTAACTTTGCTTGCTTTTGCCATTTTACTTAATTATCTCTTAATCGGACGACGAGGACCTTTACGGGTTCTTGCATTGGTTTTGGTGCGTTGCCCACGCAATGGCAAACCGCGGCGATGACGAATACCTCGAAACGAAGCCATATCCATTAATCGTTTGATATTCATGGAAGTTTCACGACGCAGATCACCCTCAACGGTAAACTTGCCAACCTCTTGACGTAGCTTTTCAGCTTCATCTTCGGTCAAATCTTTAATCTTGGTGTCACAAGCCACCCCTGCTGCTTCGCAAATTGCTTGCGCGCGCGGACGACCGATGCCAAAAATGTGCGTTAACCCAATGTCTGTATGCTTATGACCGGGTAAGTTGATGCCTGAAATACGTGCCACTTGAACTCGTCTCTTTTTAAATTTATGTCAAATCTGTGCAAACACCTGCCGCGCTAAAATGCGGCGCGCGATGTTATCAAAATTAGTCTCTGGGTACAATAAGCAAATTGCTGTGTAAATTACTCAACAACCCCCATACTTAATCACTAACCTTGGCGCTGCTTATGCCGCGGGTCGGTGTTGCAAATTACCCGTACCACGCCGTTACGGCGAATCACTTTGCAATTTCTGCAAATCTTTTTAACTGATGCTCTTACTTTCATAATATTGCTCCTAGCCTTATCTGGCTACTATGGCTGTCGTGCGCCACCCATGACGCTTGATTTCTTTAAGATGCTGTCATACTGCCGTGACATTAAATGTGATTGCACTTGGTTGATCAAATCCATCAGCACCACTACGATAATCAGCAACGAGGTGCCGCCAAAATAAAACGGCACGCTGTATTTAACGATTAAAAACTCCGGAATCAAACACACAAAAGTGATGTACAACGCACCAATTAAGGTCAAACGCGATACCACACCATCAATGTACTTAGTAGTTTGCTGCCCCGGGCGGATGCCAGGTACAAAAGCACCTGACTGCTTTAAGTTATCTGCAATTTCTTTTGGCTCAAAAATTAACGCCGTATAAAAGAAGCAAAAGAAAATAATCATGCCCGCGTATATCAGTGTATAAATCGGCTGACCCGGCTGTAAGGTGGTCGAGATATCACGTAACCAAGCCATGCCTTCTCCGGTGCCAAGCATCGAACCGATACTAGCTGGAAATAAAATAATGCTTGAAGCAAAGATAGGTGGAATCACGCCTGCCATGTTGAGCTTCAGCGGTAAAAAGCTTTGCTGCGCTTGCACCATCTTGCGGCCTTGCATCCGCTTAGCATAATGAATCGGGATACGACGTTGTGCGCGCTCAACAAATACTACAAAGTAAGTGATCGCCAGCACACCTATGAATAATGCCAGCACGAAGCCGAAGCCAAACTGGCCATTACGTGCAAGCTCCAAAGTGCCACCGATCGCTGCGGGCAACCCTGAAACAATCGAAGCAAAAATGATCAACGAAATACCATTACCAATACCACGCTCAGTTACTTGCTCACCCAGCCACACCAAAAACATAGTGCCGCACACTAGGGTGGCGACCATGATGATTTGAAAGCTAAAACCCGGAATCACAACAACCGATGCACCGCCTACTTGCTGCGCCTGGACGGCGATGGAAATACCGAATGCTTGAAAAAGCGCCAGTGCACAAGTGAAGTAGCGCGTATATTGAGTGATTTTTCGTCTTCCTGCTTCACCTTCTTTCTTAAGCTGTTTTAATGACGGAATCACCGCCGTCATCATTTGAATGATGATCGAGGCGGAAATATAGGGCATCACACCCAAAGCAAAGATCGACAAACGGCTTAAAGCGCCGCCTGAAAACATATTGAAAATATCTAGAATAGAGCCCTGAGTCTGCGCAAACAACGCTGATAATGCATTTGGATCCACCCCAGGCACAGGCAAGTGAGTGCCCAAACGAAACACCAAAACAGCGCCCAGCATGAAGAAAATACGTGATTTAAGTTCCCCTAAACCACCCATTGCTCCTGGGCCTTGTGTTGGTTTTTTCTTTGCCATTACTCTAATTTTTTCTTAAGCTGTCGTTTACTTATTCGCTCAGCGAGCCGCCTGCTTTTTCAATGGCAGCACGTGCGCCCTTAGTGGCGCTGATACCTTTCAAGTTAACCGCTTTAGTCACTTCGCCTGACAGCATCACTTTTACTTTATCAGCACTGCCAGGAATAATACGTGCTGCAATCAGCGCTTTAATATCCACTGGATCAGCATCAATGCCATTAAGCTCGTTCAAACGTAACTCAACGGCATTGCGATTAACGCGCGCAGTAAAGCCGCGCTTAGGTAAGCGGCGCTGTAAAGGCATCTGACCGCCTTCAAAACCACTTTTATTAAAGCCTCCCGAGCGTGACTTTTGACCTTTCACACCGCGGCCTGCTGTTTTGCCAAGGCCAGAACCGCTACCACGGCCCACACGCTTTGCAGCAGGGCGTGAATTAGCAGCTGATTTAATGGTATTTAATCGCATTTTTTAAACCTCTTTCCAGTCAACCATATAGGCGACTTTATTGATCATGCCACGGTTTTCGGGCGTATCAAGCACTTCCACCGTGTGGCGAATGCGACGCAGACCCAAGCCCTTAACACATGCTTGATGCTTTTTTAGACGCCCATGCACGCTTTTAGTTTGGGTTACTTGTAATTTTTTTCCAGCCATTGCTCTATTCCAATATCTTCTTGATGCAGGTCAAATTATAGGTCTTCTGCCTTCAGGCCGCGCTTTGCCGCGACCTGGTCGGGGCTGCGCATACCTTTTAATGCTGCCATTGTGGCTCGCGTGACGTTCACAGGGTTGGTGGTGCCGATTACTTTAGCCAGCACATTCTCTACACCCACGCACTCAAATACGGCACGCATAGTACCACCAGCAATGATCCCCGTACCTTCTGAAGCCGGTCGAATCACCACACGAGCCGAACCATGACGGCCCACCACTGGATACTGCAGCGTATCGCCACTCAACTTTACTTTGAACATGTTTTGGCGGGCGTTTTCCATCGCCTTTTGCACCGCATTCGGTACTTCACGCGCATTACCACGCCCCATGCCAACACGGCCGTTGCCGTCGCCAACCACGGTTAGTGCAGAAAAGCCGAACACACGGCCACCTTTAACTACTTTTGCAACACGGCGAATGTTAATCAGCTGTTCATTGAACTCTGATTCTTGTTGGTTATCGCCTCGTCGTTGATCTCTAGCCATTTTAAACCTCTAAATTTTATGCAGCAATATTTATTGTGATCAGAACTTAAGTCCTGCTTCACGTGCGGCGTCTGCAAATGCTGCAACCCGACCATGATATTTAAAACCTGAACGATCGAATGCAACCGCTTCAAGACCCGATTTAGTGGCACGCTCTGCAATAGCTTTACCTACTGCCTTAGCCGCTTCCACATTACCGCCATTTTTAACTTCGCTACGTAAAGCCGTTTCAACAGTCGATGCCGTTGCCAACACTTTGTTATCTGCATTACTGATTATTTGCGCATAAAAATGGCGCGGCGTACGGTGCACGCTTAAACGCGTTGCACCTGAATTAGCGATGCGCGCACGCGTTTTGCGAGCGCGGCGTAGTCTAGATTGCTTTTTATTGCTTTTCATTGTTCAAAACCGATGATTAAGCCTTCTTGGCTTGCTTACGAGCAACATACTCGTCTGCATAACGAATACCCTTGCCTTTATAAGGCTCAGGCGGACGATAGCTGCGAATGTTCGCTGCTGTTTGGCCAAGCAACTGCTTGTCAATGCCCTTTAATACAATTTCAGTCTGGCTGGGCGTTTCTGCACTTACGCCATCTGGCAACTGGTGTGAAACGTCATGCGAAAAACCCAGCTGCAGCTTCACTTCTTTACCTTGGGCTTGTGCACGATAACCTACACCCACAATGCTTAGCTTGCGCTCAAAGCCTTCGCTAACACCCGTTACCATATTGTTCACCAGTGCACGCAAGGTGCCTGACATTGCGCCCAAATCTTTGCGTCCTTCGGCCACTTGCACCGTCAGTTGCCCGTCTTCTTGTGCAACTTGTAAGCCATCCATCAGCGACTGTTGCAGCTCGCCTTTTGGGCCTTTAACTGTAACCATGCCGCCTTCACTTTTAATTTCCACGCCTGCTGGAATCGCAATCGGGGCTTTACCTATACGTGACATTATTCAATACCTGTCTATTTTATTAATTACGTAACTTATTCTTATTTAGAAAACAGAACAAATCACTTCGCCGCCAACGCCAGCTTCACGGGCTGCTTTATCAGTCAACACGCCTTTTGACGTAGAAATCAACGCCACACCCAAACCACCGTAAATAGAAGGGAGTTTGTCATGCGATGCATACACACGGCGACCTGGCGTACTGATACGCACCAACTCTTCAATAACAGGTTCACCCTGGAAATATTTCAGTTCCACAGTCAGTTCAGACTTGGCACCATCAGCAGCCGAAGAAAAGCCTTTAATAAAGCCTTGCTCTTGTAGTGCTTGGGCAATAGCCATCTTCTTAGTCGAATTAGGCATCGATACTGAGGCTTTCGCCGCATCACCGCCGTTACGAATTCGGGTTAGCATATCTGCTATAGGGTCTTGCATACTCATAATCGTATCCTTATCGTATTCTGTCTACGGCTTACCAACTTGCTTTACTTAAACCAGGCACTTCACCGCGCATGGCCACTTCACGCAAGCGCGTACGGCTTAAACCAAAGCGACGAAAGTAACCGTGCGGACGACCCGTTAAGGCACAGCGATTGCGATAACGTGATTTACTCGAATCACGTGGCATTTTCTGCAGCGCAATCATCGCATCCCACTTTTGATCGTAATCCGACTCTTCACTTTTCACGATGTCACGCAATTCATTGCGCTTTGCCGCCATTTTTTCAGCCATCTTGCCGCGCTTATTATTGCGCGAAACCATTGATTTTTTCGCCATCTTCTTATGCCTTCAAAGGAAAATTAAACGCTTTAAGCAATGCCTTAGCATGCTCGTCGTTTTCTGCATCCATCGTGATGCAAATGTCCATGCCGCGTAATGCGTCCACTTTATCGTACTCGATCTCAGGGAACACAATCTGCTCAGTCAAACCAAACGCATAGTTGCCACGACCATCAAATGAGTTCGGATTGAGACCACGAAAGTCACGGATACGAGGGATCGCCACCGAAATAAGGCGATCAAGAAACTCATACATACGCTCGCGGCGTAAAGTCACTTTCGCGCCTACAGGCCAACCCTCACGAATTTTAAAAGCCGCCTCTGATTTGCGCGCATTACGAATGATCGGCTTCTGCCCAGTGATCATCTGTAAGTCACTTGATGCCGCTTCTAATACTTTCTTGTTACCGATCGCCTCTCCAAGCCCCATGTTAACGGTAATCTTTTTGATTTGCGGTACACGCATTGGATTTTCAAGGTCCAGCTCTTTTTGGAGCGCACCTGCAATCTCGTTTTGGTATTTCTCTTGTAATCGTGCCATTGTTCTAATTTAATACTGATCTATATGGGCGCCTTAAGCGTCAACTGTTTCACCGTTAGATTTAAAAAAACGTACTTTCTTGCCGTCTTTCAACACCTTAAAACCCACGCGATCTGCCTTGCCTGTTGCGGGGTTCACCACAGCAAGGTTAGACAATTGAATAGCGGCTTCTTTGGGAACTATGCCGCCCGTCACCCCTGCTTGCGGGTTAGCGCGCACGTGCTTTTTCACCACATTAATACCATTGACCAAAGCCTTACCGTTGTCCAGCACTTGGATGACCGCACCGATCTTCCCTTTGTCTTTACCGGCCAAGACAATCACTTCGTCATTTTTAAGAATCTTATTCATTTGCCTAAACTATTTAGTTTTTTCCTATCAAGCTTACTTACTGGCTCTATAGCACTTCAGGTGCTAAAGAGATGATGCGCATAAACTTATCATTACGCAGCTCGCGGGTTACTGGGCCAAAAATACGTGTTCCAACCGGCTGCAACGTTGCATTCAACAATACGGCGGCATTTGAGTCAAAACGAATCACCGAACCATCACGACGACGTACACCCTTGCGAGTTCGCACGATCACGGCATTATATACATCGCCCTTTTTCACTTTTGAATTAGGCAGTGCTTCTTTGATACTAATTTTGACCACATCACCAATGCCAGCATAGCGGCGCTTTGAACCACCTAGCACCTTAATGCACATTACTTCTTTGGCACCGCTATTATCAGCGACTGTCATTCTGGATTGCATTTGAATCATTGCAAACTCCTCTTAAATTCGTTTATTTAATTACGTTTTTGCCTAAACTTTAATTAGCCTTGGTGACTACTTTCACCAAACGCCAGCTTTTAGTTTTCGACAAGGGTCTGCATTCTTCAATGATGACAATATCGCCTTCATTACATTCATTCTGCTCATCGTGCGCATGCAACTTAGTCGAACGACGAATAAACTTCTTATACAAGGGATGCTTCACTTGACGCTCAATCAGCACCGTAATGCTCTTGTCCATCTTTGAACTCACCACATTGCCTTGCACAGCACGCTGCACGCTGACCTTATCTTGACTACTCTCTGTTTGCGCTGTCATTTTACTTGGCACCTGCTGCTTGTTCGGTTAACACCGTCTTGATGCGTGCAATGTCTTTGCGCACGGCATTAAAACGCGCGGGATTGGTGAGCTGCCCACTGGCCCGCTGCATCCGCAAATTAAATTGCTCTTGGCGAAGCTCCATCAACTCTTTGATGATGTCTTCGCGTGACTTTGATCTTAAATCAGCTGCTTGCATTATTCTGTCCTACGCACCCAGTCGTTTTACAAATGTTGTTTTGAACGGTAATTTTGCCGCCGCCAATGCAAAGGCTTCACGCGCCAGTTCTTCTGGCACACCCTCTACTTCATAAAGCATACGACCAGGCTGGACTAATGCCACCCAATGGTCAACGCTGCCCTTACCTTTACCTTGGCGCACTTCAAGCGGCTTTTTGGTAATTGGCTTGTCAGGAAACACGCGAATCCAGATGCGCCCACCGCGCTTAATGTGGCGGGTCATTGCACGACGTGCCGCTTCCACTTGGCGTGCAGTCATACGGCCACGCCCTGTTGACTTAAGCCCATACTCGCCAAAGCTAAGCTTGTTGGCGCGCTGCGCTAGACCGCGATTGCGGCCTTTCATCATCTTTCTAAATTTTGTACGTTTTGGCTGTAACATTTTGCTATACCTTAAGCCGTTGGTGCAGCTGCAGGTGCGGCTGTACTGGGTTCTTCGGCAGCCACCACAGGGGCCGACTCTTCGGCGAAAATCTCGCCTTTAAAAATCCAAACCTTGACACCAATGATGCCGTAAGTGGTTAGGCCTTCTGCTTGACCGTAATCAACGTCAGCACGCATGGTGTGCAATGGCACACGGCCTTCACGTGACCATTCTGAACGAGCAATTTCAGCGCCATTCAAGCGACCTGCCACCATGATTTTGATACCTTCAGCGCCCAAACGCATAGCATTCTGGGCAGCACGCTTAGTCGCACGACGGTGTGCCACACGACCCGCCAATTGCTGAGCAATGTTTTCTGCAACCAACTGGGCATCCATTTCAGGCTTACGCAGCTCTTCTACAGTGACCGCCACAGTTGCGCCGTCGCATAATTTGTTCAAGTCAGTGCGCAGCTTGTCGATATCCGCGCCTTTCTTACCGATCACAATACCAGGACGTGCAGTGTGCAAAGTCACATTAACATTCTCAGCATTACGCTCAATACGTACTTTACTCACTGCCGCATTGGCCAAACGGCCTTTCAAGAAGTCACGGATTTTCTGGTCTTCAATCAATTGACGCGGGTAATCTTTACCTACCGCGAACCATTTAGAATTCCAATCTCGGATAATACCGAGGCGAAAACCATTAGGATGTATTTTTTGTCCCATAACTCGACCTATTTAGCTTTGTTGGGCTCGTCACTCACCATAATAGTGATGTGCGACGTGCGCTTTAAAATTCGGGTGCCACGGCCTTTTGCACGGGCACGAAATCGCTTCAGCGTGGGTCCTTCATCCACCATCGCTGCACTAACGTATAGCTCATCAATGTCCGCGCCTTCATTGTGCTCGGCATTTGCAATAGCTGAGTTTAAAGTCTTCGCCACCAAGCCAGCGGCTTTTTTAGGGCTGAATTCTAGAATCTCTAGCGCTTGTGAAACCGGTTTGGAACGAATTTGATCAGCCACCAAACGCACTTTTTGCGCGGAAATTCGGTTATATTTTGTCAGGGCTCGAACTTGCATTTTATGTTGCCTTTCTATCTGCTATGTGACCACGGAAGGTGCGGGTCGGGGCAAACTCACCCAACTTATGACCCACCATGTTTTCACTTATCAATACGGGCACATGCAAACGACCGTTATGCACCGCCACAGTTAAGCCTACGAACTCAGGCATGATCATTGAACGACGTGACCAAGTCTTGATCGGGCGACGATTATTTTCTTCTTTAGCCGTTAATATCTTTGACCACAAGTGGTGATCAACGAACGGACCTTTGCGAATTGAACGTGGCATAATTAATTATTTCTTTCGTCTACGAATGATCATGTTGTTTGATCGCTTGTTAACACGCGTGCGATAACCTTTAGTTGACACGCCCCAAGGTGAGCAAGGGTGACGACCACCTGATGTACGGCCTTCACCACCACCATGTGGATGATCCACTGGGTTCATCGCCACACCACGTACGGTCGGGCGAATACCACGCCAGCGCTTCGCGCCCGCTTTGCCAAGCTTTCGCAAGCTGTGCTCTGAATTACCCACAGCACCAATAGTCGCACGGCAATCAACCAACACTTTGCGCATCTCACCCGAACGCAAGCGCAGCTGCGCATAGTTGCCTTCGCGGCCAATAAACTGAATCGAAGCGCCAGCAGATCGACCTAATTGCGCGCCTTTACCAGGCTTTAATTCAACGCAATGTACGACAGTACCAATTGGGATGTTTTTCAACGGCAAGGTGTTGCCCGTTTTAATACCCACATCAGTGCCTGACTTAACCGAATCATCTTGTTTAAGGCCCTTAGGCGCAATAATATAGCGGCGCTCACCGTCTGCATATAACAGCAAGGCAATATTAGCGCTGCGGTTTGGATCGTACTCCAAGCGCTCAACACGCGCAGGAACACCGTCTTTAGTGCGTTTAAAATCAACAACACGGTAATGTTTTTTATGTCCGCCACCGCGGTGGCGCACAGTAATCTGCCCTGAATTGTTGCGGCCATTAATCGCTTTCTTCGGCTGGGTTAAGCCGGGGTACGATTGGCCCTTGTGCAACTCTTTGTTGACCACGCGGACCATGCCGCGTTGTCCTGGGGTCGTTGGTTTTAACTTTAATAGTGCCATGTGACTATTCTTCTCTAAAATTTACTTTATTCGGTTTTCTTTGTGCGCTAACCACTTATTTTAAGTAGCCATACCAATGAAATCGATGTCATGACCTTCTTTTAAGGTCACATAGGCTTTCTTCCAATCACTACGCTTGCCCATAAAACGGCCTGTACGCTTTGATTTACCTTTCACCATCACCGTTTTAACGCTCTGAACTTCCACCTTGAAAAGCGTTTCAACCGCTTCTTTTACTTCGGGCTTAGTGGCCGTTTTCAACACTTCAAACGTGATCTGTCGATGCGCGTCAGCTGCGCCTGCTGTTTTCTCTGAAACATGCGGCCGACGCACAATTTGGTACATTTTTTCTTCGTTCATGCTCATCACCTGATTAAGCTAGATTTTCGTCAATTTTCTTCAAGGCGTCGCTGGTCATCACCACTTTTTCATACGCCACTAAACTCACAGGATCGATACCGCCCACCACTGTGGTGTCAACATGCTTAATATTGCGCGCAGAAAGCATCAAATTATTATCCTCTTCAGCGGTCACTAACAAAGCACGATCATTGCCAGGCTGAGCAATGCCCATCTTGCCAAGTTTCGCAGCAAAGTCTTTAGTTTTGATCTTCTTTACATCAAATTTGTCCACCACCAATAAACGCTCTTGGCGCGCCAATTCAGATAAGATAGAGCGCATCGCACCGCGATACATCTTACGATTCACTTTCTGTGCATAGCTACGTGTAGAGCGAGCAAAAGTTTGACCACCACCCGCAAAAATCGGGCTACGAATCGTACCTGCACGTGCGCGGCCAGTGCCCTTTTGGCGCCACGGCTTTTTACCGCCGCCGCTTACATCACTGCGATTCTTCTGTGAACTGGTACCCGCACGGCCAGTAGCCATGTATGCAGTCACCACCTGATGAATCAGGCCTTCGTTAAAATCAGCCGCAAAGTTTTGGTCGGACACTTTTACCGAACCAGAACTACCTGTTAAATTTAGTTGTACGCTCATTACTTGAGTTCTCTATACAGTATGTATCTGTAATCTGTTGTGCAATCTGTTATTTAGAAATGCCGCAGCCTTAGCTTGCTTCATTTACCTCTTCTGCTTGGCCTGCCTCTTCTGCTTGGCCCGCCTCTTCTACTTGGCTAGCTTCTTCTTGGCTAGCTTCTTCTTGGCTTGCCTCTTTTGCTTTATTTGGTTTACTTATTGGGCTTGATTGACTTGATTGCGACCTTTGCTTTTTCTTAACCGAAGCCGTGATCACCACGTCAGCACCTTTAGACCCAGGCACCGAGCCACGCACCAACACAATATTGCGCTCGGTATCTAAGCTCAACAACTCTAAGCCTTGCTGAGTGACATTTGCTGCACCCATATGTCCGGCCATCTTCTTGCCTTTAAATACACGGCCTGGCGTTTGGTTTTGACCAATCGAACCTGGCTTACGATGCGCTTTAGATACACCGTGCGTAGCACGACCACCACCAAAGCCCCAACGCTTAACGCCACCTTGGAAACCTTTACCTTTAGAGCTTGCACGCACGTCAACATACTGACCTTCGGCAAACACGTCGCTCATGCTAATTTCGCTACCAGCGGCATACTCATGGCCTGCTTCAACCGCAAACTCCCATACGCCGCGGCCCGCTTCCACGCCCGCTTTAGCAAAGTGGCCTTTCATTGGCTTAGTTACCCGATTAGGGCGACGCATGCCAGTGGTAACTTGAATACCATCATAGCCATCTACCTCTTGCGTGCGCACTTGAGTCACACGGTTTGGCGTTAATTCCACCACCGTAACAGGATGCGAATCGCCGTCTTCACTAAAGACGCGCGTCATACCAATTTTCTTTCCAACCAATCCCAGAGACATAGTAGTAACCTTATGTATAAGCTAGTTCGTTAATGCTGATTAATTCAGCTTGATTTCAACGCCCACACCAGCAGACAAGTCGAGCTTCATCAAAGCATCAACAGTCTTATCTGTTGGCTCAACAATGTCCAAAATGCGCTTGTGCGTGCGGATCTCTAATTGATCACGCGCCGACTTGTTCACGTGCGGCGACTTCAAAATGTCATAACGCTCACGCTTAGTCGGCAACGGGATAGGCCCTTTTACCAACGCACCAGTACGGCGCGCGGTATCAACAATTTCCATCGCCGAACGATCGATCATCTTGTGATCATACGCTTTTAGGCTGATGCGGATTTTTTGACTTTCAACTTTCACAGTTAAGGCCTCTATTCAATTAGGTCGATCTGTTATAAATATTAAGAGCTAAGCCTGCTGATTACTCAACAATCTTAGCCACAACGCCCGCACCTACAGTGCGGCCACCTTCGCGTATCGCAAAACGTAAACCCTCATCCATCGCAATCGGTGCAATCAAGTTCACATCC
>CALIFM010000165.1 GCA_938021685.1 uncultured Gammaproteobacteria bacterium
CCAGCTCATCCACCAAACCCAAACGTAAGAATTCGCCAGTCAGTCGCGGCCCTGCTTCAAGCATTGCATGATTTATATCTGCCTGTGCAAGCTGGCTTAATAAATCATCCAAATCAATACGCCCTGTATTGTCTTTGCTCGCTTGATGCAACTTAACACTATCATTCTGCAATACTCTATTCGGTTGCTGCTGAAACACCCATGTTTCACCCTCTTGTTGCAATAAAGCAGCATCATTTGGTAAGCGACCTAGGCTATCCAGCACCACTCGGACAGGCTGGCGCAGAGCAAAATCAAGCCTCGCAGTTAATTTTGGATTATCTGCCAATACTGTATCAATACCCGTGATAACAGCACCGGCGCTTAGGCGCATACGATGTACATCTGCACGAGATTGCGGCGAGGTGATCCACTGACTTTCCCCGCTGGCCATTGCAGTTTTGCCATCTAAGCTCATTGCCACTTTGGCAGTTACAAACGACTTGCCATGCTGCATACGATGCACAAAGGCACGATTAATTTCAACTGCCGTTGCCGCCCCCACCCCAACCGTCACTTCAATACCAGCAGCTTCCAAAGCTTTTACTCCATCACCTGCAACCTTGGGGTTTGGATCTAGCATAGCAGCAACTACTTTATTGGGCTTTGCAGCAATCAAAGCTTCTGTGCAAGGCCCCGTTCGTCCTGTGTGGCAACATGGTTCTAAAGTGACGTAAACACAAGCATTCTGGGCGCGATCACCAGCCTGCTGTAAAGCATTGATTTCAGCATGCGGCCCACCTGCTGCAGAGGTAAAGCCTTCACCAACAACTTGCTGATCTTTGGCAATCACGCAGCCAACATGAGGATTCGGTTGCGAAATATATTGTGCTTGACGTGCCAAGTTAAGTGCACGAGCCATATGTTCAGCCTCAAGTGCGGCGCAGCGATCAGCGGATTGCGAGGCCATTACTATGAGCGCTGATTGCGCTTTTTAGGCAATATAGTTAACTTGGCAGTTTTAGTTGGCTTAGTTGATTCACCAGGCAATACATCTTTTAGCTTTTGCACTAACTCGTTAAACTCATCTAAGTCTTGAAAGCGTCGGTACACGGACGCAAAACGCACATACGCCACTTCGTCTAAACCACGCAGCTCATCCATTACGGCGAGACCGATTTGCTCCGCATCAATTTCGTCCTCACCAGAAAACGAAAATTTACGCAGCAAACGCTGCACCGCTGTTTCAATTTGCGCTTGGTCAATGGGCCTTTTTTGCAAAGAAACTGCAAAACCATCCCGCAGTTTTTGCTCATTAAATTTTTCTTTCTTACCGTCTGATTTAACCACTTGTGGCAAATGCAGTTCGACTCGCTCATAGGTCGTATAGCGTTCTGAACACGCTTGACACACACGCCGACGACGAACTGTCTCGCCCGAGTCACTCTCGCGCGAGTCACTTACGCGGGTATCTTCAGATTGGCAAAATGGACAGCGCATGTTTAGTGGCGTTATTTAATATAAGCAAACCTTACACTACTGCCTTTACGTCGTCTTCGGTTTTTTCGGCAGGCATCATGTGTTCGCGCTGTATGCCTAAGGCAAGCACCGAAGGGCTGGCAACAAAAATAGAAGAGTACGTGCCCACTAACACGCCTATAGCTAAAGCAATGGAAAAGCCACGCAGCACCTCACCACCAAAAATTAACAACGTAAGCACCACCAGTAACGTAGTAACCGAAGTTAGGATCGTGCGCGGTAAGGTGTCGTTGACTGCTGAATTGACCACATAAACGCGGTCACCTTTACGTTTTTTACGAAAATTTTCGCGAATGCGGTCAAATACCACGATGGTATCGTTCAACGAGTACCCTATCACAGCCAACACAGCCGCTAACACCGATAGGGTGAATTCAAATTGAAAAACGGCAAACACACCTAATGTAATAATAACGTCGTGTACCAGAGCGATGACCGAACCCACTGAAAACTGCCAGCGAAAGCGTAAAGCAACGTAAATTAAAATACCGGCCAGAGCATATAGCATTGCAAGGCCACCTTGATTCGCCAACTCTTGCCCTACTTGTGGGCCAACAAATTCAACTCGTCGCATCTGCACAGAACAGTCGGCGACAGCACCGTTGCTAGCGCACTGTTGCACTGCCGCCACACCCTCTGTTTCGGTAACGATCGCCTCGCCATTTTTCTCGCGCAACACTTGCATAATGTCAGCGCTTAAGCCTGCTGCATTTTCAGTGTTGTCTGATGGCAATCGAATCAGCACGTCCTTAGCTGAACCAAAATGCTGCACAACGGCGTCTTCAAAATCAGCCCCTAATAAGGCTGAACGCACCATTTCCACTTCAACGGGCTGCTCGTAGCCTACCTCAACTAAAGTGCCGCCGGTGAAATCAACACCAAAATTTAAGCCGCGAAACGCGAGCGCCGCCAAGCTAATCACGATTAGCACAACGGATAGAAAAAACGCCTGCTTGCGCTTGCCTAGAAAATCAATATTGGTCGCTTCTTTTAGAATTTGCATGAGCTTAAATCGCTAATTTTTCTATTTTCTTGCCGCCGTAAATCAAATTAACTAAACCACGGCTAACCACAATGGCAGTAAACATAGAGGTAAGAATGCCAATACTTAGTGTTACTGCAAAACCTTTAATCGGGCCCGTACCAAACGCAAACAATACCGCAGCAGCAATCAATGTGGTTACGTTGGCATCCAAAATCGTTAAAAAAGCGCGGCCATAACCTTGGTCAATGCTGGCTGCTGGGGAGTTACCGTTGCGCAGCTCTTCACGGATACGCTCAAAAATCAATACGTTGGCATCCACTGCCATACCAACGGTGAGTACAATGCCTGCTACACCTGGCAATGTTAAGGTAGCTTGAAAGAAAGACAGCACAGCTACGATCAACACCAAATTTAGCACTAATGCTACATCCGCTACTAAGCCAAACACGCGATAATAAAAAGCCATAAACACCAACACCAATGCAAGGCCCACCATCACCGACATGAAACCCTGCTTGATATTATCCTTACCTAAGCTTGGGCCAACAGTCCGCTCTTCGATAATTTCAATTGGCGCTGCAAATGCGCCTGCGCGCAGCATTAAAGATAAATCACGCGCTTCATCAATGCTATCTAGGCCACTAATTTGAAAGCGCTTACCGAGTTGATCACGAATAACCGGAGCAGTAATAACCTCTTCAATCTTACTGCTAATACGCTTGGGCTGGCCGCTGGCATCCAATTGCACCACACCGTCCGCATCTTTTTGGGTTTCAGTCACGGTCTCTAAATAAACCACCGCCATACGATTACCGATGTTGTCACCGGTTGTTCGCATGTTAGCGCGCTCGCCTTTGCCGTCTAATGTAATGTTGACAATTGGTCCACCATTTTGAGTATCGATACTCGCTTGTGCATCTACAATGTTATCGCCTGAATAAATCAAATCTTCCTTAAGTAAAATACTACCGCCCTCACGCAACTCAAATAAACGTGAACCAGCAGGCGCGACATTCGATGATACTGCGCTGCTGTTACGTTGCTCGTCTACCATCCGCATCTCTAGAGTAGCAGCACGGCCTAAAATCCGTTTAGCTCGAGCGGTGTCTTGCACTCCGGGCAATTGCACCACGATGCGATCATCGCCTTGTTGCTGAACAATCGGCTCCGCCACGCCAAGTTGATCAATACGATTACGCAAAGATGTCATGTTTTGCTGCAAAGCAAAGGTTTTTAAATCTTCAATTTGTTGTGCGTTAAGATTGAAATTCAAGACATCGGTTTGCTCTGTACTTGCCGTATAACTAAGTTCAGGCAGCTCGTTGCGCACGCGCTTGATTGCTTTTTCGGCATCACTTGCTTTACGTAAAACCACTTCTATCGAACCATCACCTAGCTTCTTCACGCTGCGGTAACGTACCCCAACTTGTCTGAGCTGCGTTTTAATGTCACTAACTGAGCGGCTAAGTGAGGTTTGCACCGCACTTTGCATATCTACTTCAAGTAAAAAATGCACACCTCCTCGTAAATCAAGGCCCAAATACATCGGCGAAACACCTAAATTAGTGATCCATTGCGGTGCTGCAGGCAATAAGGTTAAAGCCGTGGTATAGCCACGTCCTAATGTATTATTGATGACATCGCGCGCTTTTAGTTGTTGCTCAGTATCGCTAAAACGTGCCTCGATGCTATCCCCTTTGAACACCACTGAAGTAGGCTCAATACCATCCTTAAGCAACGCCTGTTTTACATCATCAGCCACAGAGGACTCGATGCTTAAGCCACGAGCACCGCGCATTTGAATGCCCGGGTCATCACCAAACAGGTTCGGGAAGGCATAAAAACTGCCAAGCAGTACAACCAAAATAATTAATAAATACTTCCACAACGGGTATTTATTCATAGCACCAGCGGCTCCTAAATTATATTTTCACTATGTGATCAAAAACAAAAGCTCGAGGCATCAACAAACGATGCCAGCATAAGCTAAGACTCTTATGTGCTAAACCAATTACGCTGACTTGATGGTGCCTTTAGGCAACACTTGTGCAATGGCAGCAGCTTGCATTTTGACCTCTACATTGTCAGCTAAGTTCAATGAGACATAACCTTCACCGACTGAAGCCACTTTACCTAAAAAGCCACCCGAGGTAACCACTTCATCGCCTTTTTGGATACTGGCAACCATCTGTTTGTGTTCTTTTTGGCGTTTTTGTTGAGGGCGAATTAGTAAAAAGTAAAAAACAACAAAAATCAGGAGCATGGGTAACAAGCTCATTAGGGTACTAGTGCCGCCTGCTGCGGCTTGTGCATAAGCATCAGAAATTAATAAATTCATTTTACCGTCTCTTTTATATTGATAAAAATAGCTCAGTTTATCGCCACCACCTATGATATCCGTAGCAATAAAATCGGCGCAATTATGCCATAGCGTAAGGCTTCATGAATCAGATTTTAAGCTGAATCAGATCATTCTTACGAATGATAAGCCAAGC
This sequence comes from uncultured Gammaproteobacteria bacterium, assembly GCA_938021685.1. Classification (GTDB taxonomy): domain Bacteria; phylum Pseudomonadota; class Gammaproteobacteria; order Arenicellales; family Poriferihabitantaceae; genus JAAELZ01. Next base: position 4,999 of record CALIFM010000165.1, read on the forward strand.
AAAGCCTCATTAGCCACAAAATACCCCAAGCAACTGCACAAATTTACTTTCACCTGTGCTTGCATCAGATATAATCCTGCCCATGAAGAGCCGTGCAGCTTCCACACATCTAAATGCCCCTGATTTCGCGTTAGCAGTAACTGAACCATTGACCGACTCGAGCACATCAAAAAACGTCCTGCAACTTTCCACACAACTGGTGCAAGATGAAATTGGAGCAGTCAATGCCGAAATTCGCGCGCAGCTTACTTCTGATATTGCACTGATCAACACCTTAGGTGAGTACATCATCCAAAGTGGAGGCAAACGTCTGCGGCCACTTATCTTACTACTATGCGCTCGATCACTCGGATATCAAGGTGAGCAGCATATTCGTTTAGCGGCTGTAATCGAATTCATCCATACCGCCACTTTACTGCATGATGACGTGGTTGATGCCTCTGCCTTGCGACGCGGCAACCAAACTGCCAATGACATTTGGGGCAACGAAGCCAGTGTATTGGTCGGTGACTTCTTGTACTCACGTGCCTTTGAAATGATGGTGCAGGCCAACAACATGCAAGTGATGGACGTGATGGCGCGAACCACCAACACCATTGCCGAAGGTGAGGTGATGCAGTTATTAAACGCACATGAAGCCGACACTCAAGAGCCGGCCTATCTTGAAACCATTTATCGCAAAACGGCGTGCTTATTTGAAGCTGCAGCAGAACTTGGCGCGCTTATTTGCAACGCAACTGAACAACAATGCCACGCTTTACGCAATTATGGAAAGCACTTAGGCAATGCCTTTCAAATCATGGATGACATGCTGGACTACCAATCGTCCAGCGATGAAATGGGTAAAAATGCAGGCGATGATTTAGCTGAAGGCAAGCCTACTCTACCTTTAATTGAAGCATTACGGCGCGGCGACACACAACAGCAACAAGTTATTCGCACAGCCATTGAGAAGGGTCAACGTGAACAATTGGCAGCGGTACTCAAAATTGTGCAAAACACAGGCGCTTTGCAATACACAGCGCAAACAGCACAGCATCAAGTGAAGCTTGCTCAAGAGGCACTGGCCTGCTTACCTGACTCAGAATATAAACAGGCCTTATATCGACTCGCTGATTTTTCTGTTGCGCGCAAATATTAGTATTAGCAACCCAATACATTACTTCTCTCTAAGCCACCTCTGCTTGTTCGGTGATCCAAAATGACTAACGCCCTAAGCGCTTCTTATCAACTGTTCGACTCGTTTTCAGCATTAGATATCGCAGCTATCTGTTGGTTTTTTGTAGCTTGGTTTTTATTCAGCTTCATCGCCAAGCGGTTGGCTCGTACTCAAAAAACAAACTTAAACAACTTTACATACGCCTACCGCGACAGTTGGATGCTTAACATGCTCGAGCGTGATAACCGCATGGTGGACGCCTCCTTGCTTAATACCTTGCTGCGAAGCGTATCGTTTTTTTTATCTGGCACCCTCTTGCTCATCGCAGGCATGTACGCGGCCCTAGGTTCTGCGCAAGATGTGCTCGACATCACCCAGCATATTCCTTTTGCTCAAACGAGTACTATTCATAGCG
>CALIFM010000166.1 GCA_938021685.1 uncultured Gammaproteobacteria bacterium
GCTGCGCTTGGCTGCATTAATACCAGCTAAGTAGCAGGCTAGTTTTTATAATCAGCCCCTTCACTATCTAAAATTTCGCGAACTTGCTGTAAATGTAAGGCTGAGTTATCAAACGCTTCCCACTGTTGGGCCGTTTTCTCAGCCACTTCATCATTCACTATGCTTAGCGGCTTGCCTGTCTGCAACGCTGTGATGTAATTACGCGCTGAGCGCTCAAAATAATACATTTCATCAAAGGCTTGTGCGATAGTTCGAGCTAAAGTTAGTACGCCGTGATTGCCCATCATCAGTACGCGGTTGTCGCCTAAGGTGGTAGCTAAGCGCTCAGCCTCATCGCCGACACCCATGCCATCAAAACCGCCATCAACTGACACTCGGTTAAAAAATCGCATAGTGTTTTGGTCAACCGGATACATCGTATTGTCTTTTAATGATGCCAAGGCAGTGGCATAGTGTGGGTGTAAATGCATTAAACAACGTGCATTTTCGTGATTACGATGAATTGAACCGTGAATAGCCCAGGCTGTTGGGTCAGGTGCATCAGGCCTGTTCATGGTGCTAGGATCATTGGCGTCGATTAAAATTAGATCACTAGCTCTGACCCGTGAAAAATGCAAGGCATTCGGGTTCATTAAGAATTTAGAGCCATCTGTGGAAACGGCGTAGCTAAAATGGTTAGCAATACCCTCATGCATATCTAATCGCGCAAACCAGCGAAAAGTGGCGGCCAAATCGCAGCGGTCTACATAGTATGGATCTTCTTCAATAGGGTACGCCATCTTCTTTTTTTCAATTTCGTTGTACTTGCCCATATATAGCCTCGATCAATTTATTCCGTTAATATTTAATGTGACATTAGGTGTAATTGGCAACCCAAGCTTCAACATTACTAATTTGTTCTGCAAATATATCAATATTGCTGCTTTATGATATCCTTTTCAAAAATATAACATCTTCCTCCATTTCATAAAATATGCATTCATCTAAACTGAACCTTGCCTCTAGCCGTTTTGGCGCAAAAGTTATTCGCGCAAGCGATGATTTTTTTGCGGATAAGCAACGCATGTTGCAAGCGCATGACGCTGAATTTATTGAAGGTAAATATGACGACACAGGCAAATGGATGGATGGCTGGGAATCAAGGCGGCGACGCGACACTGACCATGACTGGGCTGTCATAAAACTAGCCTGCCCTGCTAACATAAATGAGATCGACTTAGACACACGTCATTTTACTGGTAATTATCCTCCAGCAGCTTCAGTAGAAGCTTGTTTGTGCAATGAGGAACCCAACGATGCAACCCAATGGCATCAAATCATTCCGGCAACTGCACTCGGCCCCGATGCTTCTCACTTGATCACCACTGTCCACAACGGCCCATGGAGCCATTTAAGAATTAACCTATTACCTGACGGCGGTATTGCACGATTAAGAGCCTATGGTGCACCTGCAGTCAAGTGGCAAGAGCAAGGCAAAAAAACACCGATTGAATTATCTGGCGCCCTTAATGGTGGCAAGATTATTGCCTATAATAATGCACATTACGGCAATATTGATGCCTTGCTTTACCCAGACTCTGGTCTCAATATGGGCGATGGCTGGGAAACACGCCGACGCCGCGAACCTGGGTTCGACTGGGTCATTATTGAGCTTGGACATAGTGGAATGCTTGAGAGCATCGAAGTTGATACGCGGCACAATAAAGGAAACTTTCCAGACCGTTTTTCGCTTAACGGCATAGCAACTGATTTAAAAATAGCGGAAGCCCTTGTAGCTCAATCTATTTTTTGGCCAGAGATATTGAGTGAACAACCATTGCAAGCAGATAGCACCCATAAGTTTGGAGAACAAGACTTTACTGCCAATCATGAAGTAACTCATCTTCGTGTAAACATCTTTCCTGATGGCGGCCTCAGCCGCTTTCGTGCTAACGGATTATTAGTTTGATCCATCTTTGATACGAAGTCGTTAAACTGGACCAATTTCGAACAAACTTGGAGCTTTATACGTCACAAATAAGATATAATTAGTCGCTTACAAGATATTAGGCCGTTTCTTAGGGCGATGAACGCAAAAAAAGCAAAACCAATTATATTTTTTGATTTCGATTCAACCATTGTCAAGATCGAGTCGCTTGACCATGCCCTGAGCCTTTCTTTAGCGCAGCATCCACAGCGCAACCACTTAGAACAACAGATAGCAAAAATCACTAATGCAGCCATGAATGGTGAAATCGATTTGCAACAATCGCTTGAACAGCGGCTAAAGCTATCCAAACTCACTCGTTCACATATTCGCTCTACTGCTGCCTTCCTAACACGGCAATTTACCACTGGTATGGTGCAGCTCGTGCATGGGCTCATTCAACAAGGCCATGAAGTACATATCATAAGTGGCGGGTTTGAACGGCTTATTGCACCTTGCTTAGCTGTTCTCGGCATTGAAAAGCAACGTTGTCATGCTAATCGATTTATCTGGCAGCAACACTATGTAGTTGGGGTAAACACCGACAATCCACTTACCACCAGCCATGGTAAAAGTACGGTGATAAATACAATTACAGCAGTTCAACCGGACAGGCGCCCCACTGTTCTAATCGGTGATGGCAGCAATGACCTAACAGTCTATCAAGATCAAGCCTGCGATATTTTTATTGGCTTTGGTGCCAACTGTATCCGCCCAATTGTAGAAGATCAGGCACCCTATTATGCGCAATCCACAGCACAGTTATCTAAATTATTACCCAACTTAATTTAAATACCCTCCCTACTATTACCCCTTTTTGTATCTATGCTAAATGTAGAAAAATCGCAGCTCAAAGTATGTCTAATGGACGGTGTTTC
>CALIFM010000167.1 GCA_938021685.1 uncultured Gammaproteobacteria bacterium
GTGTTTTTGAAATTAACCGCCTCTAGAAAACTAATGAACTTTTCTCATTGGTCTGGCCTTGATTTTAGAGTTTTACTTACAAACCATTTTAAATAACAAACTGATTACTATGACTGAACATAAAGATATCATCACACAAGATGAGCATGCCCAATTAGATCGCCGCAACTTATTAAAAGGCATGGCGTGGAGCGCACCTGTGGTGTTAGCAGTTAGCTTGCCTAAGCATGCCCAAGCGACAAACGAACAAGCGATAAACGAAGAAGAGGTCTTTCAACAAACTTATTTCTTTGAAATTATCGGTGATACACCAGGAGTAGATACTCCTGGCTATTGGTACAGAGCATATTGCATTGAAGTTATAGGTGACATGTACACAATGACTTATCGGAATCGACTTTACACTGTTGTTGTTACCAATGATGGCTCTGGCTCTGGCGAGGTAATAAATGATTATAATCTTATATACACAGCTCCGCCAGCATCAATAGGGACTCCTGTGACTCTTACTAGCGGCTGCTCTAACGTTGCCGATTTACCCGAGGCAGCTAGCAGTCTTACCTTCACAGTAGTCACAGCTGATATTAATGAAGCAGGCATAGTGCCGGCCGGTGGTAGTGAGCCTTTTATGTTCCCTGCTGGTCCTTGTGAGCTAAAGATGGAGTATCTTTCGGAGGACGACCTTACTATGGAAGACTGCATTAATCCGTAGCAGCATTACTTTATATTAAGACCATGTATGTTATTGGTTGTATATCAATATATTTACAACCAAAATAATTTATGCGGTTTGTAATTTGCTATATCAAGCAGCGGGCGTTGCCCGCTGTTTTTTTGCTTGCCCTGTTCTCCATAAGCGAGTGAAATCAAGGTGGCAGCCAGCTTGATTTTTTAAGTGGATTACCGAATATACCTTAACAGCTGCCAGAGCCTGATGGAGTCGGCCAATGCTGCGGCGAAATAAGTGAGTGCGGTAGCTTGCAGGATTTGCCTGACTGCGGGCATTTAGTGCCCGGGCACTGTTGCCGAGTTGATGAAGGCTTGGGCTTGTTGTTTGCGGTGGGTGAATGAGATAAGCATGGGGCTAAGGCCCTCATGGGTGCTGATGAGTTTGCATTCACGTGCGGCGCGGGGTTAATCATTCTTTTGGGGGATAGCAGTGATGAGCTTATCCAGGTTGAGTGCTTTCGATAGCGCGATAAGGTAACGAGGGTATTAGATTGTTCTGACAAGGGAAGAAAACAAGGCTGTGCATTGGTTGAACATCACAGCAATTAGGCGTGCTTAATTTTAGGGAAAGCTACTGTGTGGAGGTACAATAACGGCAGGCCGCATATGGCTTGTTGGAGGTGTTCCACCTACAGTGATGTTTAATGCAGCTTAACTAGTCCTACTTACAACTCATGCTAATAATAGGGGTATTGCACAGTAGCACCTACATCGCCTTCTTTTAGCGTCGCCACTATCTGGCTTTCGCTTCTTCATTTTGCTCATAGTGAAAATTCTTAAAGGGTGATTTATAGAAATTTCTACTTTCGCATGGCACTAGTTTAAGGGGCGTTTACAGATGCTATATAGAACCAATTAATTTGAATATAGTAGCATTGATATATTATAAAATACCTTTTATCGTAAATTTATGTTTTATTTTTATGTTTTATAATATAATGAATGCTCCTTACAATATCCGTATCTTATTCCTGTCATGATCAAACATAATGAAAACTTGCCCAAGCAAGAGCAAACAAAATTAACTCGCCGCAATCTATTAAAAAGTGCTGCGTGGAGCGCACCTGCCGTGGTTGCTGTCAGCCTGCCTCAGCATGCCCAAGCGACCGCCGTTATAGATCAATGCGGTGTAGATCGTTGCCCGACTGTCGCAGACTTTGTAGTAGAGGTTGCTCCTGATTTTTACCGAGAAGGAGATCAAATCACTACTGATCTGTTCGTATCTGAAGGCGCTATTGCTTATAATCAAAGGTTCCGGGTAGTTTCAAATTGTGGGCAAATTGAGTATCCTATTTTATCAATAGGATCTGATCTTTCGACAAATGTGGTTAGCTCTGAAAATTTCCCATTCCTCTTAAGTGGTAATACTTACGCTGAAGATTTCGCTTGTCCCGATCAGCTTTTTTGTCTAACAAACATTGAAGGTGATTACACTAATATTATAACAATTGATACAAGCTCCGCCCCTTTTGGTGGCTGTGAACCAGTTGAGCTTTTTGTGAAAAATGTAATAACTGTTGGAGCTGGATTGCTCCCAACAGCACCAAACAGCGGTGCTTTTATCATGTTTGACTCTATTTCGATAGAATACACTGGACTTAATGGGACGGTTCTGTCTGGCCCCACATCTTTTAACGAACTTCCGTAAAGAAATTATCGCCTTGTGCTACTATCAAGGCGTGATTATAAAACTCAGTCAATTTGAAAAATCTCTTATCGCACAACATTATTCAGGTTATTCCGACATTGCGCAGTTAGTTTTTATGTAATTGAATTGCCGACAATTCCTCGCCTTAAAGCTTCGGTGACTTGATGATTATTTCGCGTACCTTCAGCCTTAAAATAGGTTTGTTTCGTCGCGACATAAATAGTGTTTAGCCATCTTTCCGATGGCTTTTTTTGTCTGCTTTAACCCTAAAATATTGCGCTTCCGTTTTGGCCATTTATCTTCTTTTTACTTCTAAATAAAATATGAATGGCAATGGTGTATCACACTTTATGTATCCTAGAGGGCATTTTGATGCTACCTGAGTTCACTCTGCACTCACCTAAAGTTTTTAAGGCCAACTTTTAACGTAACACCGCTTATGCACAGAGCTAATCATGCTGTTGAATGGCCTTACTTTATGCCGTGTTGCGCTATATGCTTGATGCGGACGGCTTTAAGCGATGAACTAATGAGGAAATAGGGTCAAAGCCACTGAAAAAATATAAATAACCTACATTTAGAATAGTAGCTAGTAAAGAGTGGGCGGAGCACTGTTAAATGTGGCTTATCGTCACCTTATCAGCCCATTCTTTATGAACAAACATCTTCTTCCATCCATTCAATGGTGATAAAGCCGGGGCCAGCTGCGCCCGCTGTAATGACATCACCCAAGCTGCCGCCACCGCCGCCGCCATGACGATTACCATTGCCGTCAGCAAAACCACCTATACCGCCATTATTGCCGCTACCTGCTGCACCATTAGTGCCACCATTTACATTATTTCCGCCAGCACCGGGGCTGCCTGCGCTGCCCGCCATTCCAACACCGGGGGCCGCACCTTGCCCAGCCCCGATGAAGCCGTTCTCGTCCCCGGTGCCGCCTTCGCCACCAATCGCACCTCGCCCGAGATTGGCACCACCGCCGCCACCGCCGCCGCCGCCGGTTTTGCGTCTACCCGATGCGGTGAGAGACCCGCCATGGCCACCATTACCGTAGCCGACTCCGCCATCGCCTCCTTCACCGGTGCTTGGATAAGGGCTATTAGAGCCGCCATGGTCTGAGTCAACCCCAGCTTGCCCGACTTGCCCTACGACAAGGCTGAGTGCTTGGCCAGCCGTTACTGTTAACGTTCCCGTTACTAATGAGCCAACACCGCCGTTACCTCCCAATGTGGCTATATCACTATTTGCATCGGGCGCTTCACCACCGCCTGCGCCACCGCTTGCTCCTTGCAGGGTATAGTTAATCTGCGTTACGCCAGCAGGAACCGTAAATTGGTCATCCGCTTGGTACGTATTCGTACAAGATACTATATTGGGTTCTGAAAGCGTTGTGGTAGGGTTTGCGCTTGTTGTAGGGCTTGCGGTTGTCGTTAGAGCAACGCTCGCCTGCGCATGCATAGGAAGTGCGACAGAGACAATGCAGGGCGTCACCCAAATAGCTTTCGTTGCATTTCGTCTCTTAATGTCTATGTCTGTCATACCTTTCATACCTTTTGTGGCTGAACTTTTTTGAAATGCTAACGCTCACTATACAGATCTTAAGCTTTAAAAGTCAATCATCAGCTGGGGCTTTCGTGCTTCAAAGATGCCTTTTTAAGCGCTATCAGTTTCATGCTAAGTCCTCGTTATTATGTGGATTGCCTGTTTGAGTTAGGCCCGCTTTTAACGTAACACCGCTTATGTGCAGGACTCATCATCTTGCTGGTTTCATGCTTATGATTATTGCGATCTATAAGCTGTGGTATGCTGATTTTGTTTGGTGGGTGTCCCGTGCTTTTTTGCCTTAATGACGTTAGAAACCTGGGACGTGTATGTTGTTTAGAAACTGCTGGGCTTCGGCGATGAAGTTGGGGTAGGACGCCGATTTGCCGTGGTGGGTGAAGGAGGCGATGAAGGCGCTGGTTGGATCAAAGGGGTGTTGGCAATTTAGGCTGAGGGATTGGCGAGGTAGTTCGATAGGGTCGCCGGCGCGGATGTTGGCAGCATGGTCAAGGTGTTGGTGTTCGATCCAGATGCAGGGGTAAGTGCGCTGAGTGTCGTGTGTGAAGTGGTAGCCCAGCAAGGTGAAACGGGGCTTGGCAGCGGCGTTTTGAGCTTGCTCTTCAGCGGTGATTTGCTGTTGCAATATAGCGCCTAATTGAGTGTGAGTGATGGGCTGTTGCTCATCGAATTGAGGCGGCAGGGTGAAATAGACCACGCTGGCGCTGAGGCGTTGTTGGGTGTCGGGGTCTAGCAGTTTATAGAGATACGTGCTATTGGCTTGGTTAGTTAGCTGTTGCCAACCAGATTGCTTGGGCACGGTGAGGTGCAACTGCGGGGTTTGCAGGGTTTGGCCGGCGGTGAGTGGCGTGGAAGGCGGTAAGCTGCCCATTGTTGGGGCGTTGATGCGTGCTTGTTTGATGGCGTCGTTTTGGCAGGCGCTAAGCAGGGCGCTGAGTAAGATTAAAGCAGCCAATGCAGGCAAGGCAGTATGTTGGCCAGTGAGTGTGGTCATTTAGAGAGTCTGTAGCAGTGTTGATAGAGCGGCTTGTGCCGTGTTGATTTTGATTGAAGTGCGTGTTTGCATAGTCTTGCATCGTATGCTTTATTTGTTGAGCGCGGTTATGCCATAAAGCACATGCGGTGTAAATAAGGTTGTGGAAAGGATGCGTTTAGATTGGCTTTGTTGCAACTATTAAAGAGCATGGCTGCTAAGGCTGAAGCTTGCGCGCGAGATCAGTTTGACTAGAGGCATGTGGCCGTTATAATCCAACGCAGGAGCGCGAGCTTGCTAAGCGCTTTGCCGTTTGCCTGAACAGCCGCTTATAAAGCACCTTCCCAATAACTTTTAACCTAGCGAACACTGCAATGAGTTTAAGACGAGTTTTGCTTTTTTTGGTGGTGTTCGTTTTGGCTAATGTGTCGTTTATTGCGCTGCATTATTATGCTGATTTGCGCCCGACTGAGCTGGTGAAGCAGCGAGTGGTGCATAGCATTAAAACCGGCGATATTAGCGAAACCAAGTATCCGCTTAGGTTTGGTTATCCCTCACTGTTGGCAACCATTGGCTTGGACCACAACACCGATTGCCAGATCGATTTGATGGCACTTTACCGGGATAAAGACCCGCTTAAAAATGCCATTGTGCCGGGGTTTTATAAGGGCGGTGGCCTTGATTTTTGCCAGCTGCGGTCTAAGCTTTCGCTGGGAGAAGTGGATGCGGCGAAATTGCGGGTGATGACCAAGCCAAGATTGTGGCATGGCGCTAAAGCGGTGTTGTTGTTGTCGTTGCCGCGGTTGGATTATCATCAGATTCACAATTTGATTAAGCTGAGCACTTATTTTTTGTATGGCTTTATTGCGGTGATGATTGCATTGCTTGCGCGCCATATGGTGTGGCCGTATTTGCCGATTATGATGACGGGTATTTTTGCCTCTGGTGTGGTGGTGCAGGGCGGAATTAGCTATGCAATTCCGCACTTGTGGGTGTTGGCAGGCGTGACCAGTTTGTTGCTTGTTGCTGCGGCTGGGAAGAGGCACTGGATGCCGCTGCTGAGCTTGGTGTTTGGTTGCGGGATGGGGTTTGTGTTTGTCACCAGCGGCGCTTTGATGTTGGCGCTGCCGTTGCTGGCGTTTGCGTGTTATTTTGTTATTTATCAAGACCACGCGGCGCTGGCGAAGTTGAAATATACGGTGGTTATTTTAGTGCTGTTTATGGTGGGCTGTGTGGGGTCTTTATTGTTTAAGCAGCTGGCCAGCTTGCTGTATGACCCGAATGCATGGCGGGGGTTTGTGGACATGGTGGCGTTTCGTATTAATGGCGAGGTGTATGATGAGCCAGCCACGCCTGCGCGCGCGATTGCCTTGCAGCTTAAGTGGTACCACCTGGCCACTTTGGGCTGGGAGGGGTTGGCGAATTTCTTGAAATGGGGCAGTGTGGTAGCTTGGGTATTGGCCCTGTTGCTGGGGGGCTATCATGCGCTGCGCGATCGCAATTTGGCGCCCTTAGTGGACTTGAGTGTGTTTGCGATTGCCCCGTTGGTGGTGTTTGCGCGGTTTTCGATTATGGATAATCATTCGATTATCCACGTGTCGTATGTGGGGCGCTATTTGTTTGTGGCGCTATGCTTTGGTTTTGCGGCCTTGGTTTATTTTTTGCTGCGATTGCGGGAGAAGAGTCAGGCGCTGCGGTAGGAGGGGCTTAAGGCTGGATGGGCAGTATCAGCCAGGGCAGCGGCGCAGTGTTCATCGGCAAAGTGTTCGTTTAGGGTGAAGGCGGCGGGTTTTGTGCTGTGAAGCAACAAGCTATAAAACAGACAATGAATTTCATCTACAACAGCACAATGGGTTAAAAAAACAAATGCCCAAGCTTTGAACTAGATTGTTTGGGCTAGTTAGGTAGCGATTCTTATTCTGGTATTTGCACCGAGCTGATAAAGGCTTGCGCTTCTTGTTGTAAGGGCGTGTAGGTAGGTGTATCGCCGCGATAGGAGTAGCCGATGAGCGTGATGCGGTCTTGCATTGAGCTAAACTGGCAGGACAAGTTGATGATGTTGAGAAAAAGCGGCCCTTTGCCCCCCTTGCGAAGCTGCGCTTGCTTATCGAGGTAGTTGAGGCGGGCGCTTACGCAAGGATAGGGACGGCTTGTTTCTATACTGATTTGTTGATCACGTATTGTAAAGCGCTCAGAATTGTCTAAGTCTTCTTTGGACACTTTTTGCTCAACGTATTTCAGTAGTTGAGTGGGGCTTAGCAGTTGGTCAATTGGTTCGCCTAAAACACTTGCAATTAAAGTGCCGTTACCGCTGAGATATTTAGCGAAAGTCATACCACCGCTATCATTGCGGATTTGGTGCCAGCCAGCGGAATTTGGAGAATGAATAATCAGTTTGGAGCCTGAATAGGCAGTGAAAGGATCGATGAGAGAGGGCGCCTTGGTTTGGGTGGCGCAGCCATTTAGAAAAAAAACCAACATCAGAGCGCCGACCATACTCAGCTGCTTGAGTGGTCGATAGTCAAGCTTTAGGTGCTTAGTTGATTTGTTTGGTGTGTTTATAGCGAATGTGTTTGAAACTTGCATGGCCTAATGAATTGGAAATGGAGATATTAGCTTAAGACAAACGATAGAGGTATGCAAAAGCTTAGTATGATGGCTAGTAGATTTATTTGGCCGTCGAGCTGTTACCGAAAAGTACGCTTCTGCCAACGAATAAGACCCGCCTGTGGCGGGGAGTAATGGTGGTTTGGGTGGGGAGGGGGATAATGCGCGGAGGGTGCGCGTTTAGGGACGGATGCGCGGTGGTGGCCGGGAGGGCCGTTGATTGAGGGGCCGCGTGGCGGCGGAGTGAGATGATTAAGCGAAGTAAAGAATATTTAGTGTCGTTGGTGCACCCTACGCCGTGTGTGGAGTGCTTGCGTGGGCGGTTGTGGTTGGCATTGGCGTTGGGCGCGGCTTTGAGCATGTCCGTGGGTGCGGTGTATGTGGTGATTGGTGGTTTGTTTGGGGTGCTGGTGCACTGGGCGCGGCGGCCGAGTAAGGGCGGTTTGCGTCAGCGCATTGCTACACTTGAGCAGATGCTTGAAGGCTTGACAGGCGATGAGCTTGAACAGGCCGAACTTGAGCTGATGAATTTGAAATACAAACTGAGAGAACACACCCATGCCTAGACCAAGCAATGTGAGCAAACTGGCCGAGCTGAAAGCGGGCCTGAGCGAGATTGAGCGCGCGGCGAAAGCCGATGATGCGAGTAAGAAAGAGCAGCAGTTGTTGGCTGACACGCAAGAGGCGATTGAGGTCTTGCAAGCGAAAGTGGACAAGGCCGCCCGTGCTGCCAAGGCCAAGGCCAAGCGCGAGGCTGAAGCCAAGCGTAAGGCGGCGGTGGAAAAAGTGGAGACTGAAGCTAAAGCAAACAAGGTGCAGGGGGGCGAGGCGGCGGTGCAGAAAGCGGCGGCTGCTAAGGCCCAAGTGGCGGTTGAAGCCCAAAGTGCGCCTGTGGTTGCGGCTAAAAAGCCCACGTTGGCGATGCAGGCTGTAAAAACGGCCAAGGCGAAGAGTGCATCTGCGGTTGTGGGTAAAAGCGCGGTGGTGCCGTCTAGCCAGCGTAAGGAGTTGGATAAGTTGTATGCGGGCAAGCGGGTGGTGTTTTATTTGAGTGGCGACCACAAGGGCACCAAGATTAATTATTTTTGGGGTGCGCCGCTTTTAAGCATGGGGCAAATGGGGCACCAGTTGCCGTTGACTAGCTTTAGGATCAAAAAGAGCCGCGATGAGGGTGAGCAGGTGTATTTTGTTTTGGTGCATGGCGGCAAGGAGATGCATGGCAATTTGCCGAAGGATGATTTTAGGATGCTGGATGTGGCTATTAAGCTGGCGAAGCCTGTGCAGAATGTGGGCAGCAGTAAGATGGTGTCGACGGCGCGACAAGGCTTTGCAGGTAATTTGAGCCAAACAGCGAGCCGTGTGGGGAATAAGGTGCGCACGGCAGCGCAGCGCGTGACCGGTAAGAGTGGTTGCAAGAGCTGTGGTGGTGGGCGCTAAACGAGCAAGCGAGAAAAAAGAGCAGGCAGCGGATAAGCCTTTTTGGGCAGCGGTTGAGGGCAAGCCGGTTGCGGATGCCGATGATTTATATGCCGCTTGTTGTGATTATTTTGCTTGGGTGCAGGCGCACCCTTTACAGCAGGAGGAGTTGATTAAGCACCAGGGCGCAGCGACCAAGGTGATGACGGCCAAGCCGCGGGCGATGAGCGTGGGCGGCTTGTGTTTGTTTTTGGGCCTTGATTTGGCCACTTGGGGACGATGGCGAGCGGCGGATGATGCGCGGGCTGCGGCAGTGCGGCGCGCCGAGTGCGTGATTGACACGCAGAAATTTGAGGGCGCTTGCGCCGGGTTGTTTAATGCCAGCTTGGTTGCGCGTGATTTAGGGCTGAGTGGCCTGAATGGGCAAGGTGACAGGAGCACTTGGCCGCCGTTGGATGAGGCGGCGGCCGATTCGATTGAGTTGACGATTCGGTATGCTTCTGGAAGCGAGGAAGCGGATTAATGCCGTTATGCTATCTTGTAAAGCAGTTGTTGCTTTATGAGCATTGTTTTAGGCTAAAAACACACGCCGCTGAAAGGGAAAAATTGCGATCACGGCGTGATTTATTAGGGGCTTATAGATGCGCCATGTTAAGGTGCTGAAATAAGCCCTGTATTACTTATGCCGCTAGTCACAAGCGATGGTAACAGCGGTGATGCCTAAGGGAATTAAGTCTAAGATTTCTGGTGCTTCAGCTGTGCAAGTATCGCCTGAAGGGGCAGATAGTGTAGTCGGTCCGCCTGTGTGTTCAACTGTTATGGTAACACTGCCGAGGCATTGTCTACAAAGGGCTACTTCTGTAAGGGTTATTTCGCCTGTTGGGCTAATTTCAACAATTGGGCACGTTTTAATAGCACTAATTAATGTAATGCTATTTATTAAAGTGTAGCACGGGAAGTATCAGTTGTGTGATGAAAATGATGCTTGCTGAGGTGGCAGTATTGGATGTTGAGGCTTTAAAGGCGTACCTGTAAATAAATATCGTGCTGGTTTATGTTGCAATGGCCGCTGCGTGTGAGTTTATTTACTTAGTGGAGGTATAAATGGAAGAAGGTGCAATGGTTGAGCAAAGGGCTGAAGAGCCTGTTGTGCAGGTGGAGCTGGTGCACCCGTCTAAGTTTGTAGCTTGGATGAAGCCCAAGCGTTATAAAGTGGCGTATGGTGGGCGGGGGAGCGGTAAGTCTTGGACGGTGGCGCAGTTGTTGCTGGTGAGTGCTTTGCAGCGGCGGCGGCGGATTGTGTGCGCGCGCGAGATTCAGGCTTCGCTGCGTGAATCGTTGATTCATTTGCTGGCGGCGCAGATTGAGCGGCTGGGCTTGGGGGCGTGGTTTGCGGTGAGCCAGACGCAGATTAAGTGCGTGAACGGCAGCGAGTTTGTGTTTGCCGGTTTGCGCAGTAATGTGGATTCGATCAAGTCGATGGAGGGGATTGACATTGCGTGGGTGGAGGAGGCGCAGAACGTGAGCGCGCGCTCGTGGGAGGTGTTGATTCCGACGGTGCGCAAGGAAGGGTCGGAGATTTGGGTGACGTTTAACCCCGACTTGCCGGAGCAGGACACGTATCAGCGCTTTGTGGCGACGATGAGTGAGGACGTGCATTTGGTGCAGATAAATTGGGATGACAACCCGCATTTTCCCGCGGTGTTGGATGCCGAGCGGCGCAAGATGCAGCGCAGCAACCCGGCTTTGTATGCCCACATTTGGGAGGGCGGCTTTTTAGCGGACGGCGACAAGCAGATTTGGCATGAGGGGCATTTTGCTTATTACGAGCACCTGCCGCCTTTGGTGCGGGTGGAGATTGTGGTGGACACGGCGGCTGAGACGCGCGCCAGCAGTGATTATTCGGTGTTTACGGTGATGGGGGTGGATGGTGCGGGGCGGTTGTATGTGCTGGATTGCGTGTATGGCAAGTGGGTGATTCAGGACTTGGTGGCGCAGGCGTATGCGGTGTGGGATCAGTATGCGCTGGGAGTGGATGAGGGCGTGGAGGCGGCTGTGGCACTGCCATGGGCGGATATAAACGTGCCTGCGGCACTGATGGCGATTGAGGATGCCAGCAGCGGTAAGCAGCTGTGCCAAGTGCTGGAGAGCGATGGGGTGGTGACGGTGGCGCGGATTGTGCGCGGGCGGCGCAGCGGGCTGGGATTAAGTGGTCGGGGCGATGGCGCCCAGCAAGAGACGCGTAAGTGGAAACGCAGCAGCCAAGCGCAGCTGCATATGGACAGCGTGGACGAGCCGATTTATTTACCGCACGATGCGCAGTGGTTAGCGGAGTTTAAGCGCCAGATGCTGAGTATTCAGCGGCTGCATTGTGGTAGCGAGGCTGGGCTGGCTGAGCGCGGGACTTGGGACATTCCTGATACGGTGGCCGATGGGGTGTGGCGGCTGAAGATTGCGCGTGTGCAGGCTGGGGTGAGTTTGTATGCGGGGATGTAGGGGGAGATGACGTCAATCGAGTGCATATAATACAGTTCTTGTATGGTTTTATGTTAAATCTTAGCGAGCGGATATGGTTAGTTAATTGAG